>NZ_JBFAAX010000105.1:0-16070 GCF_040639995.1 Actinosynnema sp. NPDC023658
CGCGCACGACGTCCACGCCGGCGGGCGCGACCAGGTCTGCGGTGTGCGCGGCGACCAGCGTGACCCGCGCGCCGCGCTGGGCGGCGACCCTGGCCAGCGCGAAGCCCTGCCGGCCGGACGAGCGGTTGCCGAGGAAGCGCACCGGGTCCAGCGGCTCGCGGGTGCCGCCGGCCGACACGGTCACGTGCACGCCTTCCAGGTCGCGCGGCAGCGCCTCGGGACGCGCCAGCAGCAACCGGGCCAGGTCGACGATCTCGGCGGGCTCGGGCAGCCTGCCCTTGCCGGTGTCCTTGCCGGTCAGCCTGCCGCTGGCCGGTTCGGCGACGACGACCCCACGCGCGCGCAGCAGCGCCACGTTGGCCTGCGTCGCCGGGTGCTCCCACATCTCGGTGTGCATCGCCGGGACGAGCAGGACCGGGCAGCGCGCGGTCAGCAGCGTGTTCGTGAGCAGGTCGTCGGCCAGGCCGTGGGCGGCCTTGGCGATCAGGTTGGCCGTGGCGGGCGCGACGACGACGAGGTCGGCGGTCTGGCCCAGCTTCACGTGCGGCACGGAGGGCACGTCCTCGAACACCCCGGTCTGCACTGGCTGACCGGACAGCGCCTCGAACGTGGCCGCGCCGACGAACTTCAGCGCGCCGTCGGTGGGGACGACGCGCACGGAGTGACCCGACTCGGTGAGCCGGCGAAGCACCTCGCACGCCTTGTAGGCGGCGATGCCCCCGCCCACCCCGAGGATGACCCTGGGGCGGTCGGGGGCGTCGAAGGCCTCGGTCACTCGCCCTCGGTGTGCTCGAGGAGACCCGCGTGGATCTCCCGGAGCGCGATCGACAGCGGCTTCTCGCGCGGGCCGGGCTCGACCAGCGGGCCGACGTACTCGAGCAGGCCCTCGCCGAGCTGGGCGTAGTAGTCGTTGATCTGGCGGGCGCGCTTGGCCGCGTAGATCACCAGCGCGTACTTCGAGCTGACCTGCTCCAGCAGGTCGTCGATCGGCGGGTTGGTGATGCCCTCCGGGGTGCCCGAGAGCGGGCCCAGCTCGGTGTGCGTGGTCACTCGTCAACGCTCCTGCGGTTCAGGGGTGGGTCTGTGTCGTCATCGTGTCGAGACAACCGTCCCGCGCCTCGCGACGCGCGTGCTGACGCGTCGGGCACCGGGCCGACCACCAAGTTTAGCAAGCTCGCGGCGGCGGACCGCACGTCGTCGTTCACCACGACCTCGTCGAACTCCGGTTCGGCCGCCAGCTCTTCCTTGGCGATCTCCAACCGGCGGGCGACGACGGCGGGGTCCTCGGTGCCGCGGCCGGTCAACCGGCCGACCAGGTCGTCCCACGACGGGGGGGCCAGCATGACCAGCTGGGCCTCCGGCATCGCGACCCGGACCTGCCGCGCGCCCTGCAGCTCGATCTCCAGCAGGGACGGCGTGCCGGACGCCAGGGCGTGCTCCACCGGCGCCTTGGGCGTGCCGTAGCAGTTGCCCGCGAACTCGGCGTGCTCCAGCAGCTCGCCGTCCGCGACCATGCGGCGGAACTCGGCGCCGTCGACGAAGTGGTAGTGCACCCCGTCGACCTCGCCCGGCCTCGGCTTCCTGGTGGTCACCGAGACGCTGAAGTGGATCTCCGGTCCCATCCGGCGCAGCTCGGCCAGCACGCTGGACTTGCCGACGCCGGAGGGACCGGACAGAACGGTGAGGCGGGGCCGGGCGCGAACGCCCGACCCCACCCCGGTGCCATCACTCACTCGCCGCTGAACTCGGTGAGCAGCGCCTTGCGCTGCCGCTCACCCAGGCCGCGCAGCCGACGGGACGGAGCGATCTCAAGGCGCTCCATGATCTGCTGCGCGCGCACCTTGCCGACGCCCGGAAGCGCCTCGAGCAGCGCGGACACCTTCATCTTGCCAAGGACCTCGTCGCTCTCGGCGGCCTTCAGCACGTCCGTCAAGGTCGTGCCGCCACGCTTGAGGCGCTCCTTGAGCTCAGCCCGAGCGCGACGAGCGGCAGCAGCCTTCTCCAGCGCTGCGGCCCGCTGCTCCTCGGTAAGCTGGGGAAGGGCCACGATTTCCTCCGTGGTGTGGGAATTTCAATTCTGGATCGGTGCCGCGACCGTACCGAGCGCAATTGCCTGGGTACAACGTGGGTCCCAGTCAGGTGAATCTTTCAGCGCTGGAGTGGTTGCGGCGGGTGGTAGTAGTACCAACACCCACCAACAGGGCCATCACCGCCACCGGTAACGCCTTGCGCACGCCTTGTGTGGTATGCGCTCGGTGGTTGATGTCCCCGCCGGTGGCCAGGACCGTACCAGGCACCGTTTGCGCAGGTGAGCGGACCACGCGAAGCGGGTGGCGATTTGATGGTGATCACATCTCCAGCGAGTGCCGCACGGCGTCCACCGCGGACCGCAAGGATGCGGTCCCCGGACCGTGCCTGAGCACGTCCCGGGAGGACGTCGGGAGCACCCCGCGCAGGTCCGGCCCGAACAGCGCGCGGAGGTCCGCGACGGTCGCGCCCTGGGCCCCGAAACCGGGGGCCAGGACGGGTCCGTGCAGGTCGGAGAGGTCCACGCCGAGTTCGGGCAGGGTCGCGCCGACGACCAGGCCGACGTCTCCGAACGGCTCCGCGCCCGCGTTCGCGCGGGCCGCGGAGTCGACGATCGACTGCGCCACCGAGCGCCCGTCGGGGTCCACCGCGCGTTGCACGGAGGCCCCTTCGGGATTCGAAGTCAACGCGAGGACGAATATTCCGCGACCGCTCTCGGAGGCCGCCGCCAACGCCGGGTCGAGCGATCCGAACCCGAGGTACGGGGACGCGGTGACCGCGTCCCCGGCCAGCGGCGAGCCCTCGGTGAGGTACGCCGCGGCGTAGGCGGCCATGGTGGAGCCGATGTCGCCGCGCTTGGCGTCGACCAGCACCAGCGTGCCGCTGCCGCGCAGGTCCGCGATGACCCGCTCCAGGACCGCCACGCCCCGCGAGCCGTGCGCCTCGAAGAACGCCGCCTGCGGCTTCACCACCGCGACCCGGCCGCCGAACGCCTCCACGCAGGTCAGCGCGAACCGCTCCAGCCCCGCGGCGTCCTGGGA
Source organism: Actinosynnema sp. NPDC023658 (assembly GCF_040639995.1). NCBI lineage: Bacteria > Bacillati > Actinomycetota > Actinomycetes > Pseudonocardiales > Pseudonocardiaceae > Actinosynnema > Actinosynnema sp. NPDC023658. Next base: position 3,069 of record NZ_JBFAAX010000105.1, read on the forward strand.
CAGCCCCCAGGACGCCAGCAGGCCGGGGTGCGGGTCGATGCCCACGCACAGTGGCCCGTGCTCGGCCACCGCCTTCGCCAACCGCGCACCGAACCTCACGCGTCACCCCGCAGGGCCGCCTGGAGGGCCTGGAGGGGCCGCACGCCGATGTCACCGCGGATGGCGGCCTCGATGCCGTGCACGGCCGCCGCCGCGCCCTGGATCGTGGTCACGCACGGGATGTCCTTGGCCACGGCGGCGGTGCGGATCTCGTAGCCGTCGATGCGCGGCCCGTTGTTGCCGTACGGGGTGTTGATGATCATGTCGACGGTGCCCGCGAGGATGGCGTCGACGATGTTGTCGGCGCCCTCGAAGTGCTTGCGCACGATCGTGCACGGGATGCCGTTGCGACGCAGCACCTCGGCCGTGCCCGCCGTGGCCAGCACCTCGAAGCCCAGGTCAGCGAGCCTCTTGACCGGGAAGATCATGGCCCGCTTGTCCCGGTTGGCCACCGACACGAACACCCGGCCCGACGTGGGCAGGGAGCCGTAGGAGGCGGTCTGGGACTTGGCGTAGGCCATGCCGAAGGACACGTCGATGCCCATGACCTCGCCGGTCGACTTCATCTCCGGGCCGAGCAGCGAGTCGACGCCCTTGCCCTCCGGGGTGCGGAACCGGTGGAACGGCAGCACGGCCTCCTTGACCGCGACCGGGGCGTGCGGCGGCAGCTTCGCGCCGTCACCGGTCTTGGGCAGCAGCCCCTCACCGCGCAGCTGCGCGACGGTCGCGCCGAGCATGATCCGGGCGGCGGCCTTGGCCAGCGGCACGGCCGTGGCCTTGGAGACGAACGGCACGGTGCGCGAGGCGCGCGGGTTGGCCTCCAGCACGTACAGCACGTCGTCCTTGAGCGCGTACTGGACGTTGAGCAGGCCGCGCACGCCGATGCCCTCCGCGATGGCCAGCGTGGACCGCCGGACGGCCTCCACGTCGGACTCGCCCAGCGTGATCGGCGGCAGGGCGCACGCCGAGTCGCCGGAGTGCACGCCGGCCTCCTCGATGTGCTCCATCACACCGCCGATGAACACCTCGGACCCGTCGTAGAGGGCGTCGACGTCGATCTCGATGGCGTCGTCGAGGAACCGGTCGACCAGCACCGGGTGCTCCGGGCTGACCTCGGTGGCGCGCTGGATGTAGCTGCGCAGCGTCTCCTCGTCGTAGACGATCTCCATGCCGCGCCCGCCGAGCACGTACGACGGCCGCACCAGCACCGGGTAGCCGATCTCGTCCGCGATGGCCTTGGCCTGCGCGAACGAGGTGGCCATGCCGTACTTCGGGGCGGGCAGGCCCGCCTCCGCGAGGACCTGGCCGAACGCGCCGCGCTCCTCCGCGAGGTGGATGGCGTGCGGCGGGGTGCCCACGACCGGCACGCCCGCGTCCGCGAGCCGCCGCGCGAGGCCCAGCGGCGTCTGGCCGCCGAGCTGCACGATCACGCCCGCGACCGTGCCGGAGCGCTGCTCGGAGTGGAAAACCTCCAGCACGTCCTCGAACGTCAGCGGCTCGAAGTACAGCCGGTCCGAGGTGTCGTAGTCGGTGGAGACGGTCTCCGGGTTGCAGTTGACCATCACCGTCTCGTACCCGGCCTCGCGCAGCGCCATGGCCGCGTGCACGCACGAGTAGTCGAACTCGATGCCCTGCCCGATCCGGTTGGGACCGGAGCCGAGGATCAGCACCTTCGGCTTGTCGGGCTGCGCGGTGACCTCGGTCTCGGCGTCGGGGTCGAGCTCGTAGGCCGAGTAGTGGTACGGGGTCTTGGCGGCGAACTCGGCGGCGCACGTGTCGACGGTCTTGTACACCGGCCGCACCCCGAGGCGGTGGCGCAGCACGCGCACGCCGTCCTCACCGGCCAGTTCGGACCGCAGCGCGGCGATCTGCCGGTCGGACAGGCCGGCCCGCTTCGCCTTGCGCAGCAGCCGCTCGTCCAGCACGGGCGCTTCCTCGATCTCGTGGCGCAGGTCGACCAGCCACGCGAGCTGCTCGATGAACCACGGGTCGATGTGCGACGCCTCGTGCACCTGCTCGATCGTCGCGCCCAGCCGCAGCGCGCGGTCCACCGTGTACAGCCGGCCGTCGTGCCCGGCGCGCAGGGCGTCCAGGGTGGACTCCAGCGTCTCGTCGGGGTCCGGCGTGGTCCAGAAGCCCGCGGCCTTGGTCTCCATGGAGCGCAGGGCCTTGCCCATCGCCTCGACGAAGCTGCGGCCGATGGACATGGCCTCACCGACCGACTTCATGGTCGTGGTGAGGGTGCTGTCGGCGCCGGGGAACTTCTCGAACGCGAACCGCGGCACCTTCACCACGACGTAGTCGAGCGCCGGCTCGAAGCTCGCGGGCGTCTCCTTGGTGATGTCGTTGCGGATCTCGTCCAGCGTGTAGCCGATGGCGAGCTTCGCGGCGATCTTGGCGATCGGGAAGCCCGTCGCCTTGGACGCCAGCGCGGACGAGCGGGAGACGCGCGGGTTCATCTCGATGACGACCATGCGGCCGTTCTCCGGGTTGACCGCGAACTGGATGTTGCAGCCGCCGGTGTCCACGCCGACCTCGCGGATGACCGCGATGCCGACGTCGCGCATGTGCTGGTACTCGCGGTCGGTGAGCGTCATCGCCGGGGCCACGGTCACCGAGTCGCCGGTGTGCACGCCCATCGGGTCGATGTTCTCGATGGAGCAGACGACGACCACGTTGTCGTTGCGGTCGCGCATGAGCTCCAGCTCGTACTCCTTCCAGCCGAGCACGCTCTCCTCGATCAGCACCTCCGTGACCGGGGACTCGGCCAGGCCGCTGGCGGCCAGCCGCTCCAGCTCCTCGGGGGTGTGCGCCATGCCCGAGCCGAGGCCGCCCATGGTGAACGACGGCCGGATGACGACCGGGAGGCCCAGCTCCGCGACCGTCGCGCGGACGTCGTCCATGGTCTTGCAGACCGCGCTGCGCGGGACGTCCGCGCCGATCCGGCGGACCAGGTCCTTGAAGATCTGCCGGTCCTCGCCGCGCTGGATGGCGTCGATGTCCGCGCCGATCAGCTCGACGTCGTACTTCTCCAGGACGCCGCGCTCGTGCAGCGCGATGGCGGTGTTCAGCGCGGTCTGGCCGCCCAGCGTGGCCAGGATCGCGTCCGGGCGCTCGGCCGCGATGACCTTCTCGACGAACTCCGGGGTGATCGGCTCGACGTAGGTGGCGTCCGCGAACTCCGGGTCCGTCATGATCGTCGCCGGGTTGGAGTTGACCAGCGAGACCCGCAGGCCCTCCTCGCGCAGCACGCGGCACGCCTGGGTGCCGGAGTAGTCGAACTCGCAGGCCTGACCGATGACGATCGGGCCGGAGCCGATGACCAGCACGTGCTTGAGATCAGTCCTCTTCGGCATCAGCGGCCCTCGCCCATCATCGTCACGAAGTCGTCGAACAGCGGTGCGGCGTCGTGCGGTCCGGCCGCCGCTTCCGGGTGGTACTGCACGCTGAACGCGGGCACGTCCAGGGCGCGGACGCCCTCGATCGTGCCGTCGTTCGGGCAGTAGTGGCTCAGCAGCACGCGGCCGAAGTCGGAGGTGAACTCCTCCCCCGGCTCGCCCTCCAGCGCGAACCCGTGGTTCTGCGAGGTGATCGCCACCTTGCCGGTCTTCACGTCGATCACCGGGATGTTGATGCCCCGGTGTCCGTAGCGCATCTTGTAGGTGTCGCGGCCCAGCGCCCGGCCGAGGATCTGGTTGCCGAAGCAGATGCCGAACAGCGGGATGCGCCGGTCCAGCACGCCGCGGGTCAGCTCGACCGCGTGCGCCTGGGTGGCCGGGTCGCCGGGCCCGTTGGACAGGAACACGCCGTCGGGCTTGACCGCGACCAGGTCGTCCAGCGACGAGGTGAGCGGCAGCACGTGCACCTCGATGCCGCGCGCGGCCATCATCCGCGGGGTGTTGGACTTGATGCCCAGGTCCAGCGCGGCGACGGTGAAGCGGCGCTCGCCGACGGCCTCGACCACGTACGGCTCGGGCGTGGTGACGTCGCCCGCCAGGTCGGCGCCCACCATGGCGGGCGCGCTGAGGACCCGCTCCAGCATCTCCTCGGTGCTGCCCAGCTGGTCGCCGGAGAACACGCCCGCGCGCATCGCGCCCTGCTCGCGCAGGTGGCGGGTGAGCATGCGGGTGTCGATGCCCGCGATGCCGACGACGCCCTGCCGGGCCAGCTCCTCGTCCAGGCCCCGGCGCGAGCGCCAGTTGGACGGCACCCGGGACGGGTCGCGCACCACGTACCCGGAGACCCAGATGCGGCCGGACTCGTCGTCCTCGTCGTTCCAGCCGGTGTTGCCGATCTGCGGCGCGGTCTGCACCACGATCTGCCGGTGGTACGACGGGTCGGTGAGGGTCTCCTGGTAGCCCGTCATGCCGGTGGAGAAGACCACCTCGCCCAGCGACGCGCCGACCGCGCCGTAGGCCTCACCGCGGAACACGCGGCCGTCTTCCAGCACCAGTGCCGCGTTCGTCATGAGTCGCCTCCCAGCGCTCGCACCCACTGCTCGTACACGTCCTTGTCGTCGCCCCGGAACCCGGTGTCGAACACCTGGTCACCGAGGTGCCAGCGCACGACCAGCAGGCCGTCCGCCGTCATCACCTTGCCCGCGAGACCGCGTGCGGTCCGGGCGCCGTCCACCTGGTCGGCCGGGATCCACAGCGCGCTCGCGCCCGTGCGCTCCACCAGCACACCGCTCTCGGTGAGCCGGAGGGTCGCCTCGGCGCGGTGGCCGATGTCACCGACCGCGACCCGGTCCTGCCAGTCGCCGCCGATCGTCGTGCCGATGTAGACGCCGGTCGTCTCCAGCATCGTCGCGCCGGTCTCGGCGGGCGGTCGCGGGAACTCCGGCAGCACCTCGGCCTGCCTGCGGGCGCGGCGCTGCCAGCCGTGCCACATGCCGTACAGGCAGAGCGCGAAGACGGCCAGGATGGCCAGGGACAGCAGCACGCGGGTCATGCCGGGATCCTTCCGCCGACCGCCGTCACGCGCCCGCGCAGCACCGTGGCGACCACCGCGCCGGGCAGCTCCATGCCCTCGAACGGGGTGTTGGCCGCGATGCTGGCGAAGTCCGCGCCGCGCACCGTCCAGGTGGCGTCCGGGTCGACCAGCACCAGGTTCGCGGGCTCACCGACCTCGATCGGACGCCCCTGGTCGGGCAGGCCCGCGATCTCGGCGGGCCGCTCGCTCATCACCCGCGCCACGCCCCGCCAGTCCAGCAGGCCGGTGCGGACCATGGTCTCCACCACGATCGACAGCGCCGTCTGGAGGCCGAGCATGCCGGGCCGGGCGGCGGCCCACTCGCAGTCCTTGTCCTGCACGGCGTGCGGCGCGTGGTCGGTGGCCACGCAGTCGATGACGCCCTCCGCCAGCGCCGCGCGCAGCCGCTCCACGTCCGCGGCGGTGCGCAGGGGCGGGTTGACCTTGTTGACCGGGTCGTAGGTGGCCAGCCGCTCGTCGGTCAGCAGCAGGTGGTGCGGCGTCACCTCGGCGGACACGTCGGTGCCGCGGGCCTTGGCCCACCTGAGCACGTCCGCGGTGCCCGTCGTGGACACGTGGCAGACGTGCAGCCGGGCGCCCGCGTGCAGCGCCAGCAGGCAGTCCCGCGCCACGATCGACTCCTCCGCCGCGGCGGGCCAGCCCTGCAACCCCAGCCGGGACGCCTGCTCGCCCTCGTGTGCCTGCGCGCCCACGGTCAGCCGGGGCTCCTCCGCGTGCTGCGCGATGACGACGTCCAGCGCCTTGCTGTACTCCAGCGCGCGCCGCATGATCAGCGGGTCGTGCACGCAGTGGCCGTCGTCGGAGAACACCCGCACCCCGGCCCTGGCCATGGTGCCCAGCTCCGCGAGCTTCACGCCCTCCAGGCCCACCGTGACCGCGCCGACCGGGTGCACGTCGACCAGGCCGACCTCGCGGCCCCGGCGGGCGACGTGCTGGACGACCACCTCGTTGTCCGCGACCGGGTCGGTGTTGGCCATGGCGAACACCGCCGTGTAGCCGCCCAGGGCCGCGGCGGCCGAGCCGGTGGCGATGGTCTCGGTGTCCTCGCGGCCGGGTTCGCGCAGGTGGGTGTGCAGGTCGACGAAGCCGGGCAGCAGCACCGCGCCGCCTCCCTCGACCACGTCCGCGCCTCCTCCGGCGACCTCGCCGTCCTCGGCGGACCCGATCGCGGCGATCACGCCGTCGCGGACCAGCACGTCGACCGGGTCGCCCTCGCCGTACGGTCGCACTCCCCTGATGATCAAGGGGTTCACGAAGTCTCCTCCTCGTGGGCAAGCAGGTGGTAGAGGACGGCCATGCGCACGTGCACGCCGTTGCGCACCTGGTCGGTGATGGCGGCGCGGGGCGAGTCGGCCACCGCCGAGGCGATCTCCATGCCGCGCAGCATCGGACCGGGGTGCAGCACGACGGCGTGCTCGGGCAGCAGCCCCAGCCGCCGCTCGCTCAGGCCGTAGGCGATCGAGTACTCGCGGGCCGAGGGGAAGAACCCGCCGTGCATCCGCTCCGCCTGGACCCTCAGGAGCATGACGGCGTCGAGGCCGGGCAGCTCGGCGTCCAGCTCGTGCGAGATGGTGACCGGCCAGCTCTGCACGCCGGTCGGCAGCAGGGTCGGCGGCGCGACCAGCGTCACGTCCGCGCCCAGCGCGGTGAGCAGGTGCACGTTGGACCGGGCGACCCGGCTGTGCAGCACGTCACCGACGATCGCGATCCGGCGGTCCCGCAGGTCACCGAGGCGTTCCCGCAGGGTGGCCGCGTCCAGCAGGGCCTGGGTGGGGTGCTCGTGCATCCCGTCGCCCGCGTTGACGACCGACGTGCCCGCCTCGCGCAGCCAGCCCGCCAGGCGGTGCGCCGCGCCGGACGCGGGGTGCCGCACGATGACGCAGTCCGCGCCCGCCGCGGCCAGGGTCAGCGCGGTGTCGCGCAGCGACTCGCCCTTGCTCACGCTGGAACCGGACGACGAGACGTTCACCACGTCCGCGCTCATCCACTTGCCCGCGATCTCGAAGCTGACCCGGGTCCGGGTGGAGTTCTCGTAGAACATCGTGATGACCGTGCGGCCGCGCAACGTCGGCAGCTTGCGCACCTCACGGCCTTCGAGGGCCTGCTTGAGGCTCGCCGCGGTGTCCAGGATGGCGGTCGCCTGGTCCGGGTCGATGCCCTCGGTGGTGAGCAGGTGCTTCACCTCAGCACCACCCCGTCGCGCTGGTCGAACTCGTCCAGCAGCACGTGGACCTCCTCGGTGCGGGCCGTGGGCACGTTCTTGCCCACGTAGTCCGCGCGGATGGGCAGCTCGCGGTGGCCCCGGTCGACCAGGACGGCCAGCTGCACGGCGCGCGGGCGGCCGTGGTCGCGCAGGGCGTCGAGCGCGGCGCGGATCGTGCGGCCGGAGAACAGCACGTCGTCGACGAGGACCACGAGCTTGTCGTCGATGCCGCCCTCGGGCAGCTTGGTCGCCTCCAGCGGGCGGGTGGGGCCGCGGCGCAGGTCGTCCCGGTAGAGGGTCACGTCCAGCGTGCCGGTCGGCACCTCGACGCCGGAGAACTCCGCGATGCGGACGGCCAGCCGGCGGGCGAGCGGCGCTCCCCGGCTCGGAATCCCCATCAGGACTACTGCGGGTGCGCTCGGTGCATCAAGAGCGGTCTTCTCGATGATCTGATGGGCCATTCGGGCGACGGTGCGCGCGACGTCGCCGGCCGACAGGAGCTCTCGCTCCCCGGCCGGGTCCGTCGCGCCACGTTGACGTGGCGCCACGGTTGGACCTCCTTCCCCGCCTCGCTGGACGGGTCCTTAAAGGACGTCGGACACCCGGCTGCGACCGGGCTGACCAGCACGGTATCAGGCGGCGGCGGTCAATCTTCCGGGTGGTGTGCGTGGTCTCGCCCACCTGTCGCAGCGAGATCAGCTTGACCTGGTGACCACGGAGAGCAATCATTACTCTGCGTATTGATCTAAGCCTCCCCGCGGCAGTCCCCTACCGGCTGACGGGGCGAATGAACGGAGAACCGCCACATGGGCGACTACGCCAAGGCGCTGGGGGCAAAGCTCCGCGCGATCCGCCAGCAGCAGGGCTTGTCTTTGCACGGCGTCGAGCAGAAGTCCGGCGGTCGGTGGAAGGCCGTGGTCGTCGGCTCGTACGAGCGCGGCGACCGCGCCGTGACGGTGCAGAAGCTCGCTGAGCTGGCCGACTTCTACGGTGTCCCGGTGGCCGAGCTGCTGCCCGAGGGCCGGGTGCCGTCCGGGGCGGAGCCCGCCACGAAGATCGTCATCAACCTGGAACGGCTGCAACAGCTGCCGGCGGAGAAGGTCGGGCCGCTCGCGCGGTACGCGGCCACCATCCAGAGCCAGCGCGGTGACTACAACGGCAAGGTGCTGTCCATCCGGACCGAGGACCTGCGGTCGCTCGCGATCATCTACGACATGACGCCGGGCGAACTGACCGAGCAGCTCATCGACTGGGGCGTGCTGCCTCCCGAGGCCCGTCCGGCCAAGGAGGACTGAGCACGTGGGAAGGGCCACCCGCCGGTTACCCCACGGGTGGCCCTCCCGGCCTGCGCCTGCCCCCGGGCAGGCAACCGGTCTCGCTGTCGTGCGCCCGGAACGCACCCGGCGCACGGCGTCAGGCGGCGCGCGGAGCCCCGGGAGGTCCAGCGCACGAGGTCCGGAGCGCAGTTCTAGAGCACGGCCCGGAGCTGGTCCGCGATGACCGCGATCCGGCCGAGCACGCCGTTGACGAACCGCGGCGAGTCGTCCGTGGACAGGCCCTTGGCCAGCTCCACCGCCTCGTCGATCGCGACCGCGTCCGGCACGTCCCCCGCCCACAGCAGCTCGTAGAGCCCGATCCGCAGCACCGCGCGGTCCACCGCCGGCATCCGCTGCAGCGTCCAGCCCTCGGCGTGCTCGGAGATCAGGTCGTCGATGCGCGCGCGGTGCGCCGTGACGCCTTCCACGAGGGTGATCGTGTAGTCGTTCACCGGCGGCACGTCGGTCGAACCGACCCGGTCCGCGAGCAGCGTCACCGGGTCGGTCCCGCGCAGGTCCGCCTCGTAGAGGACGTCGACCGCGCGTTTGCGCGCCTTGCTCCGTGCGCCCATCTCAGCCGTTCACTCGGCCGAGGTAGCGGCCGTCGCGGGTGTCGACCTTGATCTTCTCGCCGGTGGTGACGAACAGCGGCACCTGGATCTCGGCGCCCGTCTCCAGCGTGGCTGGCTTGGTGCCGCCGGTGGAGCGGTCGCCCTGCAGGCCCGGGTCGGTGTGCTGGATGACGAGCTCGACCGAGGTCGGGAGCTCGACGTAGAGCGCGACGCCCTCGTGCATGGCGACGACGGCTTCCTGGTTCTCCAGCAGGTAGTTCGCCGCGTCCGCGACCGTCTCGGCCGGGATGCTGATCTGGTCGTAGGTGTCGCCGTCCATGAAGACGAAGTCGGCGCCGTCCTTGTACAGGTAGGTCATGCCGCGCTTGTCGACGGTGGCCGTCTCGACCTTGGTGCCCGCGTTGAAGGTCTTGTCCACGACCTTGCCGGACAGGACGTGCTTCAACGTGGTGCGCACGAAGGCGCCACCCTTGCCCGGCTTCACGTGCTGGAACGCGGTGACGGTCCACAGCTGGCCGTCGAGGTTCAGCACCAGGCCGTTCTTCAGGTCGTTGGTGGTGGCCACGGTGGTGGGCTCTCCTGTTGCGTGAGTGAGGGCGACGCCGGCGAGGCCGACGGACCTGCTTCGGACGATCCGACTTCAGATGACCACGAGCTCCTTCGTGGTCAGGGTGAGGAGCTCCGGGGCGCCTTCGCGCACCACGAGCGTGTCCTCGATGCGGACACCACCCCGCCCGGCCAGGTACACACCGGGCTCGACGGTGACCGCCATACCGGGCAGAAGTGTACCGTCACCCGCCTTCGACAGCGCTGGAGCCTCGTGGATCTCCAGGCCGACGCCGTGCCCGAGGCCGTGCAGGAACTCCTCGCCGCGCCCCGCCTGTTCGATCACGCCGCGCGCCGCCGCGTCCACGTCCGCGACGCGCGTGCCGACCGCCAGCGCCGCCCGGCCCGCCGCCTGCGAGGCCGCGACCAGTTCGTACAGCTCCCGCTGCCAGTCCGCGGCCCGGCCGACGACCAGGGTGCGGGTCATGTCGGAGTGGTAGCCGTCGACCAGCGCGCCGAAGTCGAGCTTCACCAGGTCGCCGTCGTGGACCACCGCGTCGGTCGGCCGGTGGTGCGGCACCGCCGAGTTCGCGCCCGTCGCCACGATCGACTCGAACGACGGCCCGGCCGCGCCGTGGTCGAGCATCCGGCTCTCCAGCTCGCGGGCGACCTCCCGCTCCGTGCGGCCGGACCGCAGGCCGCCGTGCTCGATCAGGTCGGCCAGCGCCCGGTCGGCCGCCGCGCACGCCATGCGCAGCGCCTCGACCTCCGCGTCGTCCTTGACCAGCCGCAGCCGTTCGACCAGGTCGGGTGCCCGCACCAGCCGCGAACCGCCGGCCGCCTCGGTCAACGCGTCCAGGCCGTCCACGGTCACGTGGCCGCTCTCGAACCCGATCCGGGCGCGCTTCGCCCGGGCGGCCCTGGCCACCAGCGCCACGTCGCACGGCCGGTCGATGACCCGCTCCAGGTCCGGCACCTGCGCCGCGGCCTGGGTGAGGTACCGGCCGTCGGTGCAGAACACCGCGCCGTCGTCGGAGTCGGCGCTGATCAGCAGCGCCGCGTTCGACCCGGTGAACCCGGTCAGGTAGCGGACGTTGAGCAGGTTGGTGACCAGCAGGGCGTCCAGCTCCCGGTCCCGGAGCGAGGCCCGCAGGGCGGCACGGCGAGTGGAGTGCGGCATGTCCAGCAGCCTAAAGCCCGGTGGACCACCTCACCGTGCCACTCGATCGGGTGAACCGTGCCGGATCGTGGGACCGGCCGCGTGACGGACCGTGCGGGCGCGGGGTGTGGGCTTGGCCGTCGGTCGCGCTTAGGGTGGCCCTCATGCGTACGTGGCTGGTCCGAGGGTTCTGGCTGGGGCTGCTGCACGGCGCGGTGCAGACCGGCACCGCGGCGGTCGGCGTCCACAGCCCCGAGGCCGCGTCGTCCACCCGGTACATCGCGTTCGGGCTGGTCGTCGTCATCGGCGTGCTGTGGGGCGCGCTGGACGCGTGGCGCGGGCTCGACGGGCCCGGGATGGTGTGGTTCCGCGCCGCGCTGGTGGCCGGGCCGCTGGCCGGGGTCGTGGGCGTGGTCGGCCGGTCGCTGGTGGACCAGACGGGGATCGAGGCGCTCGGGTCCGCGCTGACGGGCGGGGCCGCGTTCACCGCGTTGCTGGTCATGGTCTCGGCGGCGATCGGGACGGGCATCGGTGCCGCGCTGCCCCAGCCGGACGAGTCACGCCAGTCCGACGCACCCCGGCCCCGCGCACCCCGGCCCGGAGCACCCCAGTCGGGAACCCGCTAGCCCGGAACCCGCCGGCCCGAGATCCACGACCCGAGATCCACCGGCCCCGAGCCCGCCGGTCCGCGACTTGCCGGCCCAGGACCTACCGGCCCGGGATTCGCCGGTCTGCTGCACCTCGACCGGGCACGACCCTCGGCCGACCACCGCTGGCGGCCGGCCGCGCCACCTCGCCACGCGGGTGGGGCCGGGCGCGTCAGCGCCGCAGTTCGCCCGCCTTGCGGTAGGAGTCCCACTCCTTCTTCGTGGCCTGGCTGAGCTGCGAGGCGTTCGCGGTGACGACCTGGGCGGCGGCCTCACCGGTGCCCAGGACCCACAGCTGGTCCTCCAGCAGCAGCCCGATCCGGCCGTCCGGCGCGCGCACCGCCTTCGCGCCCGCCGGGATCTCCGCCACGACGGGCAGGGCGTCCACGACCGGCGGCCGGCGGTTCAGCACCCGGGTGGCGAGCCGTTCGCTCACCGACCGGCGCTCGACCCGGACCACCTTGCCGGCCAGCACGAGGTCCGTGGTGTTGGAGGGCGAAGGCACGGCGTAGCCGTCCAGCAGCGCCGCCGACTCCCCGGTCGCGCAGCCGGGCACCCCCGCGAGGTCCAGGCCGTACTGGTTGAGGTCGGTCGGTGCGGCGGCCGCGCCGTCCACGGTCGCGCGCACGACGTCCACCGGGATCCGGCCGCACGGGTCCTCCGCCGACACCGGCGCGTGCCCGAGCGGCGTGCGGACCAGGCCGGGGCCCTCCCGCCACGGTCCCGGGATGTGCACCTGCTGGAACGGGTTGCGGGTGAACTCCTTGTTCCAGAACGTCAGCGTGGTGCCGTGCGCGGTCTCGTGGGCGATGACGAACGCGCGCAGCGCGTCCACGTACATCCAGTCGGCGCTGAACGCGTCCACCACCGAGCGGGTCCGCTTCGAGCGGGTGTCGGGCACCGGTCCGAAGCCGGCCGGGCCCAGCGCCTGCACGCCGGAGGCGAACGTCGGGTCCTTCGAGCGCAGCACGAACTGGCCGGCGCCGTTCCACCCGGCCGCCGCGCCGGTGGTGTCGGTGAACAGCAGGTGGAACCAGCCGTCCACGACCAGCACCGACGGCTGGCCCGCGCCGTAGGTGTTGTCCCTGACCGTGTCGTAGGACGGGCTGACGATCGGCTTGCCGCCCGCGGCGCGCGTCCACGTGACGCCGTCCGGGCTGGTGGCGACGCCGATGGCGTTGCCGTTGGCGTGCTCGCCCGCCGCGCCCGTGTAGTAGAGGTAGTACGTCTCACCGACCCTGATCACCGAGGGGTCGCAGGTGTGCATGCCGTCGAAGCCGTCGCCGCTGCCGGACAGCACCGGGATCGCGGGCGCGACGCCACCGGGCGCGGCGAACGGGCCGGCCGCCGAGGCGCTCTCCGCGTACAGCAGGTCGTCGCCCGCGGGTGCGGCGGCGAAGAGCTGGCTGCACCACCACATGCGGTGCGTGCCGCCCTCGACCACGACCGTCGGGCCGTAGTTGTAAGGGGCGTCACCGCCGCCGTGGGCGACCACGCCGCCGCTCTGCCGGCCCCGGTCGGCCACCAC
>NZ_JBFAAX010000106.1:0-2399 GCF_040639995.1 Actinosynnema sp. NPDC023658
GTTCACGAAGGTTGACGCGGAAGCCCCGCGCCCCCAGGGACGCGGAGCTTCCGCTCGTCCGCGGTCCGCCGGACACCCTTGCACCAGCGAAATCAGCTCGGGCACCTACCGCCGCCGGCGCACACCGGCCATCGGGCGCGCACAGCGAAAGGCCCGTGGACGCGTCGTCCACGGGCCTCCCACCTGCTTCACCTGCCTGCTAGCCGTCCTTGAGCTGGTCGAACAGCCGGCCGACCGACTGCCGCAGCGCCGAACCGGGCTCACCGAGCAGCGAACCGGCCTCGGAGTCGCCGTCCAGCAGCTCGCGCAGCACTTCCAGCACCACCTCCGGGTGCCCGAGCGGCACCGGGGCGGCGAACGTCTGCGCGGACGTGATCAGCTTCTCGTGCCGCCGGATCAGCTCGCCCACCTCGGAGCCGGCCGCCGCGCCCGCCACCAGGTGCACCGGCACCGAGCGGTCCGCGAACTCGGCCAGCACCTCGTCCACCTCGTGCCACGGCTCGTCGGCGGCGGGCAACCGGCACCACATCACCTGCAGGTGCTCGGTCACCGGCCGCCACGTGCCGGGCAGGTCGCCGTGCCTGCCGACACCGGCCGGGTCGAGCACGACGACGGCCGGCGCGTCGGGCGGGCCCGCCCACACGACGGACGGGCCGCCGCTCCTCGGTTCTTCGTCCATGCGGCTACACCTCCACCACTGCGGGTTCCACGCAGTACACGGTGTATGCCGATCGGATGACGGGTTGTGCGACGTTGCGCACCCGCACGCCACCGGGCGTCATGCCGTGCTCGTTGCCGAAGTGCGCGTGCCCGTGCACGGCCAACTGCGTGTCGTTCGCGTCGATCGCCTCGCCCAGCAGGTACGAGCCGAGGAACGGGTAGATCTCCGGCGGCTCGCCGCGCAGCGTGTCGGGCACCGGCGCGTAGTGGGTCAACGCCACCTTGACGTCGGCCTCCAGGCCGCCCAGCGCGGTGCGCAGGGAGTCCGCGATCTCGGTGGTGTGCCGGATGAAGGCCTTCATCTCCGGTTCGCCGAACGCGCTGCCGCACTTGCCGGCGAACCCGCCGCCGAAGCCCTTCACGCCCGCGACGCCCAGCGTGTGACCGTCCACGCCGATCGTGGTGGCCTCGCCCTCCAGCACGGTCAGGCCCGCGTCGCGCAGCACCTGCGTGACCTCGCGCGGCTTGTCGTCGTGGTGGTCGTGGTTGCCCAGCACGGCGACCACCGGCACGGGCAGCCCGCCGAACTCGTCGGCCACCACGCGGGCCTCGGCCACCGTGCCGTGCCTGGTCAGGTCGCCCGCCAGCAGCAGCACGTCGGCGCAGTCCCCGAGCTGTTCCAACGCGGGCCGCATCCGCCCGCGCGCGTCCTCACCGAGGTGCACGTCACCCACGGCGGCGATGCGGATCATCGGATCTCCTCTCGGCCGACCGGGGCTTCGGACGGCACCACCTTCACGTCGTCGAGCACGGTCAACTCCGGCGCCACGTCGTGGATCACCGCTTCCAGCTCGGCACGGCGTTCGGGGCTGGCCACGTCGCCGGACAGCAGCACGTGGTCACCGCGGACGGTGACGCGCACGCCCAGCTCGGTGGTGCGCGGGTCCTCGGCAAGCGCCTGGCGCAGCCGGGCGGAGAGGTATTGCTCTGCGGTCATCGGGGGCTCCCGGTCAACGGGGTGGACAGGAGGTCGAGGCGTTCGACGAGCACGAGGAACGCCTCCGCGTACGGGGAGTGCTTGGTGGCTTCCCTGACCTGGTCCCAGACGATCTGCTCCCGCAACGCGCGGGCGAACGGCAGCAGCACGCTGAAGTCGCACCGGTGCCCGTCCAGGACCAGCAGCTTGCCGATCATCACCTCGGTGGCGGGCATCACCGGCAGCACGACCGAGCCGACCTGCAGCTCCTCGGCGCGGGCCAGCGTCTCCTCGGTCACCGGGACCTCGTTGGGCCGGAACAGCAGGTCCACCAGCAAATCGCCGTCGTAGGCCTTCAACAACCAGTCCTCGGGTGGGGTGGCGGCACGCATGCCGGCCGCGACGAGCGCGCTCACCGCGGCCCCGGCATCCTGCTCGCGCACCAGGATGTCCACGTCGTGCTCCGTCGCGGGCCCGCCTCTGGCGTACACCGCGCAACCACCCGCCAAGGCGAACGGGATCTCCTGCGCGCGCAGCGCTTTGGCCACCTTGGTCAACGTGCGCAACAAGTCGTCTTGGACGCCGCTCATGCTGGGTGACTACCCGTAGGACGTGGTGTTCACACGGGCGCGGGTAGCGACGTCCGCACGGGGTAGTCCACTTGGCATGACTGCCACACCGCCCGACCCGGACCCGGCCCGCACCCCCGGTCTCGAACCGGGTGGTGGCGTCGCGCCCGGCGAGACGCCACCCGACTCCGGCC
>NZ_JBFAAX010000106.1:2409-16037 GCF_040639995.1 Actinosynnema sp. NPDC023658
ACCCCCGAGACTCCGCGGGGGGGTTGGCGGCGCCCCCGGCCACCCCCCCCCCGACTCCGGCCAGACCTCCGGCCTGTCCCACCCGCAGCCGATGCCGTCGCGGCGCGGCCCGATCGTCACGCTCATCGCGGTGGGCATCGTGACGCTGCTGGCGCTGGCGTTCGTGGTGGCGCAGGTGATGGGCTGGATGAACCTCTACTGAGCTAGGGCGCGAGCGGCGGGCTGGGCTGGAGGCCCTCCTTGCGGCCGAGGCCGTCGAGGAGCTGCCTGAGCGTGTCGCGGGAGTTGTGCCGCGGCGCCCAGCCCAGCCTGCTGAACGCCTTGGTCGCGTCCAGCAGCGGCGCGGTGAGGGCCAGGTCGACCCAGCCGTGCGAGGTCGGTTGCAGGCGCAGCCGCCAGGTCACCCGCGCGGCGGTGCGCAGGACGGCGGGCGGGATCGGCACGTGCCGCGCGCCCATCACCTCCGCGAGCACCTGGGGCGTCACGACGGGGTCGGAGACCAGGTTGAACGCGCCCTCGGCCTTGGTGGTGAGGATCCGCGCGACGGCGTCGGCCACGTCGTCGGCGTGCACGAACTGGAGCACCATCGCGCGCGGCAGCGGCAGGATCGGCAGCCTGGCCTTGAACAGGGCGTGCGGGACCAGCGGGCCGAGGAAGTACCGCTTGATCTCGGCGGCGGCCTCCGGTTGGAGCACCAACCCGGGGCGGACGCGGGTGACCGTGAGCCCGGGGTGGTCGCGCTCGACGCGGTCGAGCAGGTGCTCCACGGCGGCCTTGTGCCGGCTGTAGTAGGAGTTCGGCAGGCCGTCGGTCGGCCAGGTCTCGTCGACCGTGCGGTCCTTGGCCGCCGGCGAGTACGCCCCGACCGAGGACATGTGCACCAGGTGCGGCACGCCGGCCTTGACCGCGGCGGTGAACACGCGGTCGCTGCCGGCGACGTTGGCCCGGTAGAGGGCGCGTTCATCGTGCCCGGGCTGGATGCGCCACGCCAGGTGCACGACCGCGTCCGCGTCCCGGAACACCTCGGTCAGCGGTTCCTCCGCGCCGTCGCGGCTGAGGTCGACCGGCGTCCAGGCGATGTCGTAGGGCGGTTCGTCCCGCGGTGGGCGGCGGGAGATGCCGTGCGCGGTCGTGCCCGGTTCGTCGGCGAGACGGCGCAGCAGGGCGGTGCCCAGATTGCCCGTGGCGCCGGTGACGACGATCCTCATGGCGGTCGGGTACCCGCGCTGGGCGGGTGCGACACGAGGAGGCGGCGTGTTCCAAGCGGCGGGTTGGGGGCTGCTGGCGGGATCTGCCCTGCTGGTGGGCGCGCTCGTGGGCTACCTGGTGAAGGTGCCGCGCGGGGTGGTGGCCGCGGTGATGGGGTTCGGCAGCGGCGTGCTGATGTCGGCGGTGTCGTTCGAGCTGATCGACGAGGCGCACGAGCAGGGCGGGCTGCTGGCGACGGCGTCCGGCGCGGCGCTCGGCGCCCTGGTCTACACGGCGGCGAACGTGGCGCTGGCCAAGCGCGGCGCGCGGCACCGCAAGAGGTCGGGCGGGTTGCAGCCCTCGGAGTCCGAGCAGAGCGGGTCGGGCACGGCGATCGCGGTCGGCGCGCTGCTGGACGGCATCCCCGAGTCGGTGGTGATCGGGGCGAGCCTGCTCGCCGGCGGCGGGGTGAGCGCGGTGACCGTGGTGGCGGTGTTCATCAGCAACGTGCCGGAGGGCCTGTCCTCCGCGGCCGGGATGCGGGGCGCAGGTCGGTCGCGGCGCTACGTGTTCGGGTTGTGGACCGGGATCGCGCTGATCAGCGGCCTGGCGTCGATGGCGGGCTACGGCCTGCTGGCCGACGCGCCGCCGCAGTGGCTGGCCGGGATCACCGCGTTCGCCGGTGGCGCGATCCTGTCGATGGTCGCGGACACCATGATCCCCGAGGCGTTCGACGACGCCCACCTGCTCGTGGGCCTGGTGACGGTGGCCGGGTTCCTCAGCGCGTTCGCCCTGTCGCACGCGTGACCCGGCGGCCCCGCGCACCCGAAAATGCGTTGCCGGGGACGTCCGGGGTCGCCAAGCTCGCGGCATGGTCGACACCACCCACCGCGACGGTCGCGCCGGCATCGACGCAGGCCTGGTGCGGCGGCTCCTGGAGGGCCAGTTCCCGCAGTGGGCCGACCTGCCGGTGACGCCGGTGGAGGTCGACGGGTGGGACAACCGCACGTACCGCCTCGGTGACGACATGACCGTGCGGCTGCCGACGGCGGAGGGCTACGCGCCGGCCGTGGCGAAGGAGCACCGGTGGCTGCCGGTGCTGGCGCCGTCGTTGCCGGTCCCGGTGCCCGAGCCGCTGGCGCTGGGCGTGCCGGGCGAGGGCTACCCGTTCCACTGGTCGGTCCGCCGCTGGCTGGACGGCCGGACCGCCGCGCCCGACCGCGTCGACGACCTGACGGGGTTCGCGCTCTCGATCGCGGACTTCGTCCTCGCCCTGCACCGCGTCGACGCGACGGGCGGTCCCGAGGCGGGGGCGCACAGCTTCCACCGGGGCGCGTCGCCGGGCCACTACGACGAAGGAACCCGACGCGCGCTGGCCGTGCTCGAAGGCCGTGTCGACACCGAGCGGGCCGCGGCGGTGTGGGACGCCGCCCTGCGCGCGCCTGGGTGGTCCGGGCCGCCGGTGTGGTTCCACGGCGACATCGCGAGCGGGAACCTGCTGGTCGACGGCGGGAAGCTGACGGCGGTCATCGACTTCGGCACGTCCGGTGTCGGTGACCCGGCCTGCGACCTGGTCATCGCGTACACGATGTTCTCCGGCGAGAGCCGGGAGGCGTTCCGGGACGCGCTGGGCCTGGACGCGGCGACGTGGGCGCGGGCCCGCGGTTGGGCGCTGTGGAAGGCCCTGATCACGCTGGCGCAGGAGACCGACGAGCGGCGCGCGGCCGAGCACCGGCACGTGGTCGAGGAGGTCCTGGCGGACGCCCCGTGAAGAGAAGGGGTACCCCCGCGGCCGGAGGTACCCCTTCAGCTCCTTCAGCGGTCGACGGTCAGCTCACGCGCGGTGGCGTAGCGCTCCCGCACCCACGGGGTCGGGTCGGCCTCGACCGAGGTCGACGCCAGCTCCGACCAGAGCGGCGGCACGTCCGCGCCGCCGACCGCCCACGCCGCCTGCCTGGCCGCGCCGTCGGCCACGTACTCGCTCGGTGACGGCACGACCACCGGGCAGCCGAACACCGCGGGCGCGAGCCGCTGCACGGCGGGCATGCGCGCCCCGCCGCCGATCAGCAGCACCCGGGACACCGGCAGACCCAGCGCCACCAGCGCGTCGATCGCGTCGGCCAGGCTGCACAGCAGGCCCTCGACCGCGGCGCGCGCGAGGTGCGCCGGGGTCATCGTGTCCAGCCTCAGGCCGTGCAGCGCGCCGGTGGAGTCGGGCTTGTTCGGCGTCCGCTCCCCCTCCAGGTACGGCACGAACACCAGCCCGTCGGCGCCCGCCGGCGCGCTCAGGGCCAGGTCCGACAGGTCGGCCAGGTCGACCCCGAGCACGGACGCCGTCGCGCTGAGCACCCGTGACGCGTTCAGGGTGCACACGAGCGGCAGGTGGCCGCCCTCCGCGTCGGCGAAGCCGTTGACCGTGCCGGTGCCGTCGGCGACCGGGTTCGGCCACCGCGCGAACGCCGTGCCGGACGTGCCGATGGACACCACGACGTCACCGGGCTGCGCCTGCACGCCCAGCGCCGCCGCGGCGTTGTCGCCCGCACCCGCGCCGAACCGGCCGTCGACCAGCTCCGCCGGGCCGACGACGCGCGGCAGCGCGACGACCTTGCCCAGCGCCAGCTCCAGCAGGTCCGGCCGGTAGTCCCCGGTGGAGGGCGACCAGTAGCCCGTGCCGCTGGCGTCGCTGCGGTCCGTGGTCAGGGCGTCCAACGACGTCCCGCCGGACAGCTTCCACGTCAGCCAGTCGTGCGGCAGGCACACGGCCGCCGTCCGAGCCGCCGACTCCGGCTCGTTCGCCGCCAACCACCGCAGCTTGGTCACGGTGAGCGAGGCCACCGGCACGCTGCCGATCGCCTCGGCCCACTCGTCCGGACCGCCCAGCTCGGCGGTGAGCTCGGTCGCCGCCGCCGCGGAACGGGTGTCGTTCCACAGCAGCGCCGGCCGCACCACCTCGCCGGAGGAGTCCAGCGTGACCATGCCGTGCTGCTGCGCGGCCACCGACACGGCGGCCACGTCGTCCAGGCCACCCGCGTCCGCGATGGCCGCCTGGAGGGCGTCCCACCACGCGGAGGGGTGCACCTCGGTGCCCGTCGGGTGCGCCGCACGCCCTTGTCGCACAAGGGCGCCGGTGTCCGCGTCGCGCACCACCACCTTGCAGGACTGGGTGGACGAGTCGACGCCCGCGACGAGCGCCATCAGCGCGCGCCCAACAGGTGCTCGGTCGCCAGCTGCGCCAGGCGCACGAACCCGAAGCCGCGCTCGGCCGCGGCCTCCGGGTCGATGTCCTCGCCCTTGAGGAAGTCCGCGATCGACTCACCCTCGTCGAGCGTGGGCTCGGCCAGTTCGTACACGCCGCTGACCTTCAGCGCCTCCTGCACCTCGGGGTCGGCGCGGAACGCCGCAGCCCGCTCGCGCAGGATCTTGTAGGTGCGCATGTTGGCCGCCGCGCTCTCCCACACGCCGTCGAGGTCCTCGGTGCGCAGCGGCTTGTAGTCGAAGTGCCGCGGGCCCTCGTAGCCGCCGTTCTCCAGCAGGTCGACCAGGAAGAACGCGGACAGCAGGTCGCCCTGGCCGAACACGAAGTCCTGGTCGTAGCGCGGACCCTTCTGGCCGTTCAGGTCGATGTGGAACAGCTTGCCCTGCCACAGCGCCTGGCCGATGCCGTGCACGAAGTTGAGGCCCGCCATCTGCTCGTGGCCGACCTCGGGGTTCACGCCGAACAGCTCGTGGTGCTGCAGCGTCGAGATGAACGCCAGGGCGTGACCGATCGTGGGCAGCAGGATGTCGCCCCGCGGCTCGTTCGGCTTGGGCTCCAGCGCGAAGCGGAAGCCGTAGCCCTGGTCGATCGAGTACTGCGCGACCGTGTCGACGGCCTCGCGGTAGCGGTCGAGGGCGGCGTGCACGGGCTTGCCCGCGTCCACCTCGGAGCCCTCGCGGCCACCCCACATCACGATGGTCTCGGCGCCGAGTTCGGCGGCCAGCTCCAGGTTGCGCAGCACCTTGCGCAGCGCGAACCGGCGCACCGAGCGGTCGTTGCTGGTGAAGCCGCCGTCCTTGAACACCGGGTGGGTGAACAGGTTGGTGGTCACCATGGGCACGACCATGCCGGTCTCGTCCAGCGCCGAGCGGAACGCGGCGACGCGCTTGTCGACCTCCGCGGCCGTCGAGCCGAACGGGAACAGGTCGTCGTCGTGGAACGTGATGCCCCAGGCACCGAGCTCCGAGAGCTTGCGCACCGCGAGGGGCGCGTCGAGCGCGGGTCGCGTCGCGTCACCGAACGGGTCGCGTCCCGGCCAGCCGACCGTCCACAGGCCGAAGCTGAACTTGTCCACGAGGGCACCTCCAATAAGTTTGATGCCTGAACTTATCGCACTCAGCCGCTAGGATCCAGTGGTGTCCAGACCGCAGCCCGCGAGCCAGCGCACCGTGCGACGGCACAACTCCGCCCTCGTGCTCGACGCCATCGCGGAGGCCCCCGGGTCGTCGCGCGCCGCCGTGGCCGCCCGCACCGGCCTGACCAAGGCCACCGTGTCGAGCCTGGTGGACCGGATGATCGGCGCCGGGCTCGTCGCGGAGGGCGAGGCGCAGGCCAGGTCCGGTCCCGGCCGGCGCGGCACGGCGCTGCACCTGTCGCCCACCGGCCCGCACGGGCTCGGCGTGGAGATCGGGGTCGACTACCTGGCCACCTGCCTCGTCGACCTCACCGGGCGGGTGCGGGCGCGCTGGCTGCGGCCCAGTGACAACCGTGCCTCCTCCCCCGCCCGCGTGCTGGCCAAGGTGGCCGCGGCGGTGCGGACGGCGGCCAAGCAGGACGTGCCGATCGGCGGGGTAGGGGTGGCCGTGCCGGGCCTGGTGGAGGTGGCCGGCGGGTCGCTGCGGGTCGCGCCGAACCTGGGCTGGCGCGAGGTGGACGTGCGCGGCGAGCTGGACCGCAGGCTGGCGATGGACGTGCCGGTGCTGGTCGGCAACGAGGCGAACCTGGCCGCGCTGGCCGAGCTGTGGCACGGGGACGTGGCGGCGGACTTCCTGCACGTCTCGGGTGAGATCGGCATCGGCGCGGGCATCGTGGTGGGCGGCGCGCTGTTCGAGGGCGTGTCCGGGTTCGGCGGCGAGATCGGGCACCTGTCCGTCGACCCGCGCGGGCCGCGGTGCGCGTGCGGGTCCCGCGGGTGCCTGGAGCGGCTGGCCGGGCAGGACGAGATCGTGCGCGCGGCGGGCGTGACCGGGGTGGACGAGCTGCTGGGGAAGCTGGCGGAGGGTGACCGCACGGCCACGACCGCGGTGCGCTCGGCGGCGCGGTGGCTGGGTGTGGCGCTGTCCGGCGCGGTGAACCTGCTCGACCTGCCCGTCGTCGTGCTGGGCGGCACCTACGCCCGCCTCGAACCGTGGCTGCGGGAGTCGCTGCACGCCGAGCTGGACCGGCGCGTGGTCAGCGGCGAGTGGTCGCCCGTCCGGGTGGTCGCCTCGTCGTTGGGCGCCGAGGCCGCCGTCCGCGGCGCCGCGACCACGGCCGTGCGCGCGATCCTGGCCGACCCGGACCCCTACGTCACCACCGCCCTGTCCTGACCGCACGCCCTGGACGCTCACCTCACCAGTTCCGAACGCAGGACACGCGCGTTCGGAACGTAGGACACGCGCGCGTGTCCAACGCCCAGGTCGGGCGTGTCCTACGTCCGGGTGCCCCGAGTTGAACGTTCAGGACGGCCGGGAGTGAGGGATCGGTGTGGTCCGGGTCGCCTTCGGCCGAAGGGACGACGGTCGGTGACCGGGGCGGCGGCGATCGAGGTCACGGGCCGACCGGCCTGGGCTGTCACGGCCCGTTGTTCGCCACCGCGTGCCGACTCGACTACCGACCGTCACAGATGAGCAGGTCACAGCGCTCGTTCACCCGAATGCACGTGCGGAAGCGGACGCACGCGGGGCGCGCGTCTGACAGCCTGGACGGCACGTTTGTCGGTGCGGACAATCGTCCGGAGACTGCCAGGGGGTGGGATCGGTGCCGCGTGGAGAGCGCCCGTTGGACGTCGGTGACAGCCCGTTGCTGAAGTTCGCCGCCGACCTCCGGTCGCTGCGCGACAAGGCGGGCGGGCGCAGCTACCGGCAGATGGGCGCGCGGGCCCACTACTCGGCGACGACGCTGTCGGACGCGGCGGGCGGGCGCAAGCTGCCCACGCTCGCGGTGACGCTGGCCTACGTGCGGGCCTGCGAGGGCGACGTGGCCGAGTGGGAGGACCGGTGGCGGCAGGTCGCCGCCGAGGTGCAGCCCAACCAGGACCCCGCCGCCGACGAGGGCCACCCGCCGTACGCGGGCCTGGCGGCGTACGGCACCGAGGACGCCGAGTGGTTCTTCGGCCGCGACCACCTGCTCGACGACCTGGAGCAGCGCATCGCGCAACGCCGGTTCGTCGCGGTGTTCGGCGCGTCGGGCGCGGGCAAGTCGTCGCTGCTGCGCGCCGGCCTGGTGCCGCGGGTGACCGGGCGGGTCGTGCTGACCTCGCCCAGCGAGACCGCCGCACCGGACCTCGGCGCGGACCTGCTGATCGTGGACCAGTTCGAAGAGGTCTTCACCCTCTGGCCGGACGCCGAGCGGCGCAACGCCTACATCGACGCCCTGCTGGCCGCGCCGGGCAAGGTCGTGATCGGCGTGCGGGCCGACTTCTACGGCCACTGCGCGCAGCACCCGGAGCTGGTGGAGGCGCTGACCGACGGCCAGCTCCTGCTCGGACCGATGGGGCCCGAGGAACTGCGCCAGGTGATCATGCAACCCGCCGTGAAGGCGTCGTGCACGGTCGAGACGGCCCTGGTGTCCCGGCTCATCGCGGACGCCACCGGTCAGGCGGGCGTCCTGCCGCTGATGTCGCACGCGCTGCTGGAGACCTGGCGCCGGCGGCGCGGCACCACGTTGACGCTGGCCGGCTACGAGGCCGCGGGCGGCATCCAGCACGCCATCGCGCAGACCGCCGAACGCACCTACATGTCGTTGGAGCGGAACCAGCGGGTGCTGGCCAGGCAGGTGTTCCTCCGGCTCACGGCGCTCGGTGACGGCACCGAGGACACCAAGCGGCGGCTGCCGCGCGCCGAGCTCGACCACGACGTGGACGTGGACGTGGTGCTCGACCGGCTGGCGCACGCCCGGCTGCTCACCCTGGACCGCGACAGCGTGGAGATCGCGCACGAGGCGCTGATCCGCTCCTGGCCGCGGTTGCGCGGGTGGCTGGCCGAGGACCGCGAGGGGCTGCGCACCATGCGCCGGCTCACCGAGGCCGCGGCCACCTGGGACTCGCTCGGCCGCGACCCGGACGCGCTCTACCGGGGCACCCGGCTGGACACCGCCCTGGAGTGGACGCAGCGCAGCGGTGTCCGCACCAGCGCCCAGGAGCGCGACTTCCTGGCCGAGGGCGTCCGGGCCCGCGACCGGGAGCGGGTCCTCGCCCAGCGGCGCACCCGCAGGCTGCGTCAGCTCGTGGCGCTGCTGGCCGTGCTGCTGGTCATCTCCGGCACCGCCGGGGTGCTCGCGATCGACGCGCAGAAGGAAGCCGCGGCGGGCTGGAACTCGTCGGCCGCCTGGTACGTGGCCAACCAGTCGCAGGCCCTGCGCAGCAGCGACCCGCCGCTCGCGGACCAGCTCGCCATCGCCGCCCACGACCTCAACCCGAACGACGAGACGCGCAACGGCGTGCTCAGCGCGCGGGCCGCCGGCGAGCTGAACGTGGCCGCCCGCGCGGCGTTCGCGTCGGCCCAGGCGCTCCAGGACCCCGACGACAAGCGACAGCCGAGGACGCGGGTGTCCGGACCGGCCGGCGAGACGGTGACGTCGATCGCCGTGCACGGTTCGACCCTCGCGTTCGCCACCACGTTGGTCGACGACCAGGCGAAGGTCTGGGACGTCACGGACGTGACCGCCGAGGTCACGCACACCTTCGGCTCCCCGGTGAAGCGGATCGCGCTCGACCCGGCCCACGCGCGCACCCTGGTCACCGTCTCGGACGTGGACGAGGTCGTGGTCTGGGACTTCGCGAACCCGAACCGGCCGACCGAGGCCTCGCGCCTGCCCGGTCACGCGCGCCCCGTCGTCGGCATCGCCTACAGCGCGGACGGCGCGATCGTGCTGACGTTCGACGCGGCGGGGGTCGTCCGGATGTGGGACGTGGCCGACCCGGCGGCGCCGGCGCTGCTCACGCAGGTCGACATCGGGTTGGACATCACCGCGGTCACCCTGTCGCACGACCAGCGCACGCTGGCGGTCGGCACCGGGAAGGGCCAGGTCCGGCTGTACGACCTGACGGACCGGTCGGCGCCGCGACAGCTGTGGTCCAGCAAGGCGCACCGGGGCGCGATCAAGGCGCTGGGCCTGTACCCGGACGGCTCCGCGCTCGCCACGGTCGGCGCGGACAACGTCGCGCGGTGGGACCTGGCGGACCCGCGGAACCCGGTCGAGCGCGGTCGGATCAACTACCTCACCGAGGGCGTCTACGCGGTGGGGTTCGGCGACGCGCCGACGCACGTGACCACGTCCAGGTCGGACGGCACGACGCGGGCCTGGGAGTTCGACTTCGACACGGCGGTCCGCGAGATGTGCGACGAGGTGGTCGCACCCATCACCCGCGAGGAGTGGCAGCAGTACGTGGGCGTCGCGGTCGGGGCGGTCAAGTACTACCGCCCGTGCGACTGAATGGCGCTGGGGCACGCCCGGACGGATAATCACGCCGTGACCACGCCCCGTGACGACGACCGCACCGCGGCGATACCGGTGAACCCGATCCCCGACGGTCCTCCGGCGGTGGGTCCGCTCGGTGCCGGCCCCGGCGCCGTCGAGCCGGTCCCCCCACCGGTCGGCTCCCCCGGCACGGCGGACCGCGAGGCCGGGCACCCGGCGAAGCTGAGGCCGACCAGGATCAGCGGCACGTGGGTCGCGGTGCTGGCCTCGATCGTGGTGCTGATCGTGCTGCTGGTGTTCATCCTGCAGAACCTGTCCGACGCCACGATCCACTTCCTCGGCGCGGCGGGCACGCTGCCGCTGGGGGTGGCGCTGCTGTTCGCGGCGATCGCCGGCGCGATCGTGGTGGCCCTGGTCGGCGCAGCCCGGATCATGCAGCTGCGCCGCCAGGCCAAACGAGGGCTGAGGTAGACCCGCGGTCATCCCGGGGTGCAGGACCTGCCGTTCAGCGTGAAGCCGGTGGGAGAGACGTTGCTGCCCTGCCAGCTCGCCTGGAACCCGAAGTCCACCGAGCTACCCGCTGCGATGGTCCCGTTCCAGCCCTCGTTGGTCACCGTCACGGCGGCGCCGGACTGCGACGCCTTGCCGTTCCAACTGTTCGTGATCTTCTGGCCGTTCGCGAACGACCAGCCCAGGCTCCAGCCCGTGATGGCGCCGGTGCCCCGGTTGGTGATCCTCACCGAGCCGGTGAAGCCACCTCCCCACTGACCGGCGACCTCGTACCGCACCGAGCAGCCGGGTGGCGGCTGGTCCGTGACGGTGGTCGTCGTAGTGGTGGTCGTGGTGGTAGTGGTGGTAGTGGTGGTCGTGGTCGTGGTCGACGTGTCCGTCGGGTGCGTGGGGGACGTGGTGTCGCTGGTCCCGCCGCTCGGCTCCGCGACGAGGATGCCCCGGCCGTTGGTGCCCAGGTAGACGCGGCCGTAGACGCGCGGGTCACCGGTGATGGCCTCGCCCATGTTCCCGTACTGGTGGGCGTCGTCGTTGATGCGCACCCAGTACCGACCGGTCTCGTCGTCGGACCGGTACACGCCGGTCTTGCCGTCGATGGTCAGCACCGCGTACAGCGCGGGGTAGGTCTTCTCCAGGGCGGGCTTGCCGAAGCCGATGTTGACGCCGGAGGTCACACCCGCGGTGGCGGTGACCGTCCTGCCCGAGTCGGTCGAGCGGAACAGCCCGCCGTCCCCGACCAGCCAGACGTGACCCTCGTGGCCGGGCACGGCGTGCAGCTTGCCCGCGTCGGCGGTCGCGCCGGCGGTGAACGTCGCGCCGCCGTCCGTGCTGACGTAGAGGGTGTCGTTGGCCAGGCCGTAGAACTTGTTCGGGTTGACCCGGTCGGACTCGACCACCGCACCCGCGGGGATGCCGGTGGACGGCGTCCAGGTGTTGCCGAAGCCGACCGAGAAGTGCACCGCCGCGCCGGCCGGGCTCCACACGAACCGGCTGCCGTCCGCCGCCGCCGCGACCGTGCCGCCACCGGTGACGCCGCCGGGCTCGCCGCCCGCGAACCAGTTGGCGCCGCCGTCGGTGGAGAACGCCACGTGCGGTGAGCCGTCGACGTTGCCGGAGCGGACCATCACCGAGGCGTTCTTCTCCGCGAAGTCCAGGCTGGTGGTCGTGGTGAAGTTCGGCTGCTGGAACATCATCGGCGGGACCTTGGCCAGGTCCGTGTGCCGGAACCCGCCGATGTCACCCAGGCCGCTGATCAGCTGCGCCCCGCCGGTCGGCGGGCTGATCAGGTCGAGCACCGCGGTCTCCTCCAGGCCGGCGGCGGTCGGCTTGATCGTGATCTGGCCGCCGTTGTCCCACTTCGTGAGGTCAGTGGTGCCGTAGACCGTCGCGCCGGTGCCGTACATCATCCGGTTGGAGTCGAACGGGTCGATCTCCAGCGACTCCACCATCCAGCCCAGCTTCGGCGTGACCTCCGGCGGCTGCGGGTTCGCGCCCCAGCTCAGCCACGGCGAGGAGCTGATGTCCATGGTGTAGCGGAAGCTGCGGTTGGGGTAGCTGGTGAAGTCCCACGCCCGCGTCCAGGTCGCGCCGCCGTCGGTGCTGCGGAAGAAGATGACGTCCGGCCACCAGGAGATCTGGGTGGCGACCATCAGGGTGTTCGGGTGCTGCCGGTCGACGGTCAGGCCGCTGTAGCCGAAGTAGTCGTCCGCGCTGCTGGAGGGGATGGGGCTGATCCGGGTCCACGCGCCGGTGGCGGTGTTGTACTTCCACACGTCGCCCTTGCCGCCGTCGTACGGACCGCCGGTGTCGCTGGTGGCCAGGTAGAGGAAGCCGCCCGCGGTGTCCAGCACGCCCTTGTGCGCGATGTAGCCGGTGGGCTGGCCGGCGAGCCGGGTCCAGGTGACGCCCGCGTCCGTGCTGCGGTAGACCGTGTTCTCCTTGTCGGCCACGCCGACGTAGATGGTCTTGGTGGGGCTGCCGGCCGTGGCCGACCGCGGGTCGAAGGTCACCCAGACCACGCCCTGGATGTCGTTGCCGTAGCCGTTGGCGTCGTTGGGGTCCGCGACGTAGTTGCCCGGGTTGGGGAAGCTCGTCAGCTGCGACCAGGTGACGCCGCTGTCGGTGCTGCGCCACAGGCCCTTGCCGCTGGGTGCGCCGAAGTACAGCACCCGGCCGTCGTTGGGGTCGACGGAGAGCCGCTCCCCCATGCCGCGGCCGGGCATGTTGCCGCCGAGCTTGAACGGCAGCTCCGTGCGCTGCCAGGTCTTGCCGCGGTCGGAGGAGCGCAGGATCGCGCCGTTGTTGGGATCCCAGCTGTTGGTGTACATGCCGACGGCGGCGTACACCTTCTCGGCGTTCTTGGGGTCCGGGGCGATGCTCGCCACGCCGTTGTAACCCCACCGGTCGTAGCCGACCCAGTCGAGCAGCGGGATCCAGCGGCCCGTGGTCTTGTCCCACCGGTACGCGCCGCCGATGTCGGTGCGCGCGTAGATCAGGTCCTTCTCCGCCGGGCTGAACACGATGCCCGGGACGAACCCGCCGCCCGCGATCTCGACGTTGCGCCAGTTGTGCGGCTGCGCGGGCACGGCCGCGGCGGACGGTTCCGCCGCCGGGCTGGCCGCGGCGGACACCAGCACCACGCCGAGCGCGGCCACGGCCGCGGTGGTCAACGCCAGAAGCCGTTTCATGACTCCACTCCCCAGGATCGTGACTGGACCACCCCGGACGCCCCGGACCCGGCCGAGCCCCGGGTCGAGGTGGCGCCGCGGGGGTCGGCTGCCGGGCGCACGACTCCGGCACGGCCCGGCGGGGCGACTGCCACCGGCTGCGGCGTGCGTCGGGCCATCGTGCTGCGCTCCTTCGCGCAAGAGGTGGGAGGAGGCGGTGGGCGAGAGGGATCCGCCTCCCCCCGGGATCGTGGGGCGGGGCGGGTCAGGGATGTCCGAGGTCCGGGCTCCCGGTGGCGGGCGGGGCCGACGAGGCGGTCGCCACGACGGCGAACGCCTCGTTCAAGTGCCTCACGACCTCGCGCACGGGAACTCCTCACCGCGGTCTGGGAGCGCTCCCAGATAGGCTGGATTGGAACCGTAGCCAGGCTGATCACCCACGGGCAAGAGACCTGGTTGCGCCATCCGAGTGAACTGCGGTGCGTAACCCGCGCCCCCGTGTCGAACACGCCGTCGAACCGGGCGAAACGCCCGCGTCCCCGGGCCCCCGCCCGGGGCGCGGGCCGGGGGGGGGGGGGGGCGCCGGGGCGGGAAAGGGGGGCCCGCGC
>NZ_JBFAAX010000107.1:0-7416 GCF_040639995.1 Actinosynnema sp. NPDC023658
GATTTACCCGGGGGGGTGGGCGGTGTGGGTGGTGTCGCCCGGGTACGCGGGGGCGCGCAGAACGTCCCGTGCCGAGACTGGGTCTAGGGCTCGGTGCCCCAGGTGAGCGAACCGCCGGTGTAGGCGGTCACCCGGTCGAAGTCGGTCAGCGTCGCGCTGACCCGGTAGCTGTGGTCGTCGGCCTGGTTGAAGGACGACCAGTCGGACTTGGCCAGCCGCAGCTGGATGTCACCGGTGCTCGCGCCCGCGGCGAGGGTGCCCGAGGTGAACGCCACCTGGATGTAGGCGTCCGCGCCCGGTCGTGCGTTGGGCAGCTTCACCACGGTGGCGCGCACGTTGGCGCAGCCGACCACCGCCCAGTCGCAGAACACCTGGTAGTTCGCGTTGGCCGTGTCGCCGGTGAACCAGTACCGGGCGGTGACGGTGGACCGGTCGACCGCCGCGGTGCCGCGGTTGACCACGGCGAGCGTCGCGCCGATCTGGTTGGTGCTCGCCGCGCCGTTGCCGCGCTGCTGCACGGCGATCGGCCCGGTCGCGCCGCCCGGCGCGGTCCGGAACGTCACCGCGGTGCTGGGCGAGGAGATGTTCCCGGAGGTGTCCTTGGCGCGGACGGTGAACGTGTACGCGGTGTCCGCCGTGAGGCCGGTCAGCTGGTGGCTCACGCCGGTGGTGGTGGCCGCGACCGTACCGTCCGGACGCAGGATCTCGTAGCCCGCAACGGCGACGTTGTCCGTCGACGCGCGCCACGTCAGCGTGGCCCCCGTGCTGCCGACCGCCGAGACGGTCAGCCCGGCCGGTGTGGTCGGGGACTCGCGGTCGCCGTTGGTGTCCGCGGTGACCACGGTGATCGCCGTGCTCGCGGCAGACCGGTTGCCCGCGGCGTCCCTGGCCCGCACGGCCACCGTGTGGGTGGTCGCCGGTGCCAGGCCGGAGAGCTGGAACGTCGGGGTGGCCGTGGCACCTACGAGCGTGCCGTCCGCCCACAGCACGTCATAGCCGGCCACCCCGACGTTGTCGGTGGACGCGTTCCAGTTCAGCGTCGCGCTCGTCGAGCCGATGTTGGACGCGCGCAGTCCGGTGGGGACGGTCGGGGCCTCGCGGTCCTCGACCGCCGGACCGGGTTCCTTGCCCCAGACCACCTTGCCGTCCTGGGCGAGCACCACCCGGTCGGTCAGGGCCACCGTGTTGCCGGTGCCCAGCCCGTCGTAGGACCAGTCGTTGGTCGGGTCCCAGGTGCCCGTGCTCGTGATGCGGAACTGCACCTCGTGCTTGTGCGCGGACTGGCCGCCCGGGTACACGCCGGGGCACGGCACGTCGACGTAGTACACCGACCCGCTGTGCTGCTTGGGCGCGGAGGGCGTGCCGCACTGGTTGTAGTTCGTGGTCACGGTGACCTGGTCCGGCGTGGTGGAGCCGTCGAGGGTGAAGTAGTAGCGCAGCGAGCCGTTGAACATCCGGGCGGGCCACGCGGTCTTGTTGAAGACGAACGCCTTGATCTCGGTGAAGCCGGGCGCGCTCTGGTTGACCGAGGCCTGCACGGTCAGCTCGGGGCCGTCCGTGGCCTCGGCCACCGGGAAGCTCGTCAGCGGCGTGCCGCCGTACTCCTTGTACAGCCGGGCGAGCGCGCCGGTGAACCCGGCGTTGTAGTCCAGCGCGACCTCGTTGGCGACGTAGTCGGTGCGGCTGTCCACGTACGCGTCGTTGTTCGTGCTGGGACCGCCGACCAGGGCGCCGTACAGGACGTGCCTGCTGGTGACCGGCTCCTGCATGGTGTCGGCCCAGGCGCCGTGCGCGGTGCGGTGGTGCGGGTTGCGCGGCGGGTTGGCGCCGAAGCCGACGACGAAGCTGGAGTTGCGCGGGTTGTCGCCCAGCGCGTAGTTGATCTGCTTGACGCCGAAGTCGTGGTAGGTGGCCGCCTTCGCGGCGTCGCGCTGGCGCAGCCAGTCGCTGTAGACCAGCGCGACGAACGCGGTGTTGGCCGCGTACCGCAGCGAACCCCAGGTGTCGAGCACGGCCTGGCCGCCCGGCGAGTACCGCACCCGGTTGCCGTTGTAGCCGGTGGTCCAGAAGTCCAGCCAGCGGTTCGCGTCGGCGATGTACTCCGCCTCGCCGGTCAGCTGGGCCAGCAGCGCGTAGGAGCCGTAGGACTTGTCGTCCCAGGCGATGGTCCACTTGTAGGACCGCGTGGTGGACTGCGGTTCGGTGGACAGCTTCGGGTACTCCGCCTTGGCCTTCGCGAGGTAGCTCGCGTCGCCGGTGGCGCGGTACAGCCAGATCGCGCCCCACACCAGCTCGTCCTGGTAACCGCTCCAGGAGTTGTAGAAGTTGGCGGAGTCGGTGATGCAGGCGCTGTACTTGCCGCGGTAGGTGTCCGCGAAGCTGTAGAGCTGCTTGGCGTGGGTCAGCAGGGTGGCCGCGTAGGTCGGGTCGGTCTGCTTGAACACCATCGAGGACGACGCCATCGCCGCCGCGTACTCGCCCGCCAGGTCGGAGCCGGGGCACGACGCGTCCACTTTGTACGCCGGGCGGGTCATCTGCATGACCTCGGCCGGACCCCACCACTTGTGGTCGTCGTCGCCCTTGCCGACCTGCCCGTAGACCACGTTGGGCGACGGGTGCGCCTTGATGATCCAGTCCGTGCCCCACTTGAGGTTGGACATCAGGTAGCGCAGCTGGCCCGAGTTCTCGTAGGCGTCGCGGTTCTCCACCGCGCCCCACGCCAGCATCGACATCGACGCCGCGAACGGCAGGCCGAACTTGACGTGGTCGCCGGCGTCGTAGAAGCCGCCCGAGAGGTCCAGGCCGACGTCGCTGCCGTCGCGCAGCGCCGAGTCGCCTCGCCAGTTCACCCGGTTGTCCGCGGGCAGGTCGCCGGACCGCTGAGCGTCGTAGAACCAGATCGACTTCTGCAGGGCCTCGCCGTAGTTGAACGCTGGCGCGGCCGTCGCGGACGGCTGGAACGGGGTCAACGTCAAGGCGCTGACCAGCACGGCTAGCGTGCCGGCCAGTGCTCCGGACATGCGTCGTCGCATGCGGTGCCTCCGAGGGGCAGGGCGGTGGAGGTTTCTGGGAGCGCTCCCAGTCCGGGACTGTAACGGCATCGAAACACCGTGAAAAGAGGGTTCAGCCACAAAGGCTTGACAAATTCGGCCCAGCGGGGTCCCGACCATGGGCCGAACGGTCCCCCGCGCTGGGCTGAATGACCCAGCGTGGGGGAGCGCTCCCAGAAAGTCACCACGGCTCGGCGCTACCTCGCCCGGCAGGTCAGGTCGGGCGTGGAGGCCGAACCGCTCGCCGTGTACCCGAAGGACCCCGAAGCCCCCGGCGCCAACCCGCCGTTCCAGCCGACGTCGTCCACGGACACCGCGGTGCCGCTCTGGGTCAGCCTGCCGTTCCACACCGAGTTGATCATCTGGTCGCCGGCCCTCGTCCAGGTGACCGTCCAGCCGTTCATCCGGGTGGTGCCTGTGTTGGTGACGGTGACCTCGACCTGGAACCCGCCCTGCCAGGAGCTCGTGACGCGGGCGGTGGCCACGCAGCCACCGGGTTGCGCGGACGTGGTGGTGGTCGTCGCGCTCGTGGTGGTGGTCGTGGTGCTCGTGGTGGTGGTCGTCGTGCTCGTGGTCGTCGTGCTGGTGGTGCTGGTGGTGCTCGTCGGCGGGTCGTAGCTCAGGCCGTGGCCGAGCGGGTAGAGGGCCGCCTTGCCGTCACCGGAGTTGATCGGCTGCTGCGAGCTGCTGTTCATCCAGGTCATCGGCAGCTTGCCGGTCGGGTTGTAGTCACCGAACAGCACGTCGGCCACGCCGCGCCCCTCGGTTCCGGGCAGCCACGAGGCGAGCAGCGCGTCCCAGTCACCGACCTGGCCCGCGACGTCCATCGGCCGGCCGGAGACCAGCACGACGACCACCGGGATGCCCGCCGACCGGAGCCGGTTGATCGTCTCCAGGTCCTCGCGGTCCAGCGCGAGGCCGTTGGGCCGGTCGCCCTGGCCCTCGGCGTACGGGGTCTCCCCCACCACCGCGATGGCCGCGGTGTACGAGCCGTCCACGCCCGCGCCGTACCGGTCGTGGGTGATGGTCGCACCGGACCCGACCAGGTCGCGGATGCCCTGGAGGATCGTCGTGCCGGGCGTGGTGCTGCCGCTGCCGCCCTGCCAGGAGATCGTCCAGCCGCCGCTCTGGTAGCCGATGTTGTCGGCCGACTTGCCCGCCACGAAGTACCGGCCCGACCTGGCCAGCGGCAGCACGCCGTCGTTGCGCAGCAGCACCTGCGACTGCCGCACCGCCTGGCGGGCCAGCTCGCGGTGCGCCGCCGAGCCGACCGTCGAGGTCAGGGAGCGGTCGGTGAGCGGGCGCTCGAACAGCCCCAGCGCGAACTTCTTGGTCAGGATGCGGCGGTTGGCGTCGTCGATCCGGGACATCGACACCCGCCCGGCCTGCACCTCGGTCTTGAGCAGGCTGGTGAACCGCTGGTAGTCGGTCGGGACCATGACCATGTCGATCCCGGCGTTGACCGCCGCGGCCACCTCGGCGCCGGTGAACCCGGTCGCGCCGTCGATCTGGTCGATGCCCGCCCAGTCGGAGACTACGAACCCGGTGAAGCCCAGCTCCGTCTTGAGCAGGTCGGTGATCAGGTAGCGGTGTCCGTGCGCCTTGACGCCGTTCCAGCTGCTGTAGGAGATCATCACCGAGCCGACGCCCCGGTCGACGGCGGCCTTGAACGGCGGCAGGTGCACGGCGCGCAGCTCCTGCTCGCTGATCTGCGTGTTGCCCTGGTCGTCGCCGCCGGTCGTGCCGCCGTCACCGATGTAGTGCTTGGCGGTGGCGAGCACGGAGCTGGGCGTGCCGCCGAGGGTGGCGCCCTGGAGGCCGTCGATGTAGGTGGTCATCGCGGCGGGGATCTCCGGCACCTCCCCGAACGACTCGTACGTGCGGCCCCACCGGTCGTCGCGCGCCACGCACAGGCAGGGCGCGAAGTTCCAGTCGATGCCGGTGCCCGCGACCTCCTCGGCGGTGGCCGCGCCGATGCGCTTGACCAGGTCGGGGTCGCGCGTGGCGCCCAGGCCGATGTTGTGCGGGAAGATCGTCGCGCCACGCACGTTGTTGTGGCCGTGCACCGCGTCCACGCCGTAGATCAGCGGGATGCCCAGCGGCGTGGACAGCGCCGTGCGCTGGAAGTTGTCGTACATGTCGGCCCAGGCCTGGGCGGAGTTCGTGCTCGGCGCGGAGCCGCCGCCGGACAGCAGCGAGCCGATCCGGTAGGTGGCCAGGTCCGAGGTGGACTTGAGCGCGCCGCGGTCGACCTGGGTCATCTGGCCGACCTTGTCGTCCAGCGACATGCGGGCGAGGAGCTGCTCGACCCGCGGGTCGGCCTGGGCGGCCACCTGGGCGGCGGCCACCGGTCGCAGGTGGGGCACCACCACGGTGGCGGCGAGTGCGACGGCCGCCAGCAGGGCCGTCGTCGCCGCGACCGCGAGGGGCCGGGAGGGAGTGCGCGTCATTGCGTTGCCTCCGGGTGTCTGGAGGGGGTGTGGGGAGCGTGGGAGACAGGGCTGGGAGCGTTCCCAGACTAAGAATGTCCGCTCCTCCGCACCAGGGGTGGACTTTTCGGAGCAGCGCCGCTGCGGCTCCCCGGCGTAATTCGACGAAAACGGAACATCAACTTCACCCCGGCGGTGACCTGCGTCTCATACACCCGATCGGCGCAGTGCACGCCATAAACGTTCACAGTCAGTGGCAACCTTGCGGTTCGTCGGCGTCCACTCCGCTTCGAGCACGGTTCATTCGGCGTTTTCTTCACGCACCGTGAAAGCAAGCGAGGGGCACCACCGCACCGCACCCCCTTTTCTTCACCGTTTCCCTGTGGCTACAGTCCTGCCACCTGGGAGCGCTCCCAGCCGAAGCCAGCCCCCGTTCAGCACCGACGCTGCGAGGACCTTCCGATGCGAGCACACCAAGCCCAGGACCAGGACCACCCCCTCCGCCGCCCCCGTCACAGGACCAGGTTGGCCGCGGCAGGCGCGCTCTCCAGCGCGCTGGTCGCCAGCGCCGTCGCCGTGGTCCTGAGCGGGAGCGCGACGACCGCCCAGGCGGCCGACTCGGCGTTCTACGTCGACCCGTCGAGTTCGAGTGCGCGGTGGGTCGCGTCGAACCCGGGTGATTCGCGGGCCGCGGTGATCCGCGACCGGATCGCCTCGGTGCCCGCGGCGCGGTGGTTCACCACCACCAACACCTCCACCGTGCGCTCGGAGGTCGACTCCTTCGTCGGCGCCGCGGCCTCCGCGGGCAGGATCCCGATCCTGGTGGTCTACAACATCCCCAACCGCGACTGCGGCGGCGCCAGCGGCGGCGGCGCACCCTCCCACGACGCCTACCGCGCCTGGGTCGACCAGGTCGCCGCGGGCCTGGCCGGACGCCCCGCCTCCATCGTCCTCGAACCCGACGTGCTGCCCATCATGAGCAACTGCCAGACCGCCGACCAGCAGAACCAGACCAGGGCCTCCATGGCCTACGCCGGCAAGAAGCTCAAGTCCGGCTCCTCCCAGGCCAAGGTCTACTACGACATCGGCAACTCCGCCTGGCTCACCCCCTCCGAAGCCGCCAACCGACTGCGCGCGGCCGACATCTCCAACAGCGCCGACGGCATCGCCTCCAACGTCTCCAACTACCGCAGCACCCCCGACGAGATCGCCTACACCAAGAACATCCTCAACGCCCTCGGCGACAGCAGGCTCAAAGCCGTCATCGACACCAGCCGCAACGGCAACGGCCCCCTGGGCAGCGAATGGTGCGACCCCGCCGGACGCGCCATCGGCACACCCAGCACCACCAACACCGGCGACTCCCGCATCGACGCCTTCCTCTGGGTCAAACTCCCCGGCGAAGCCGACGGCTGCATCGCCAGCGCAGGACAATTCGTCCCCCAACGCGCCTACGACCTCGCCATCGCCGCCGGACCCATCACCACCACCACCACGACCACGTCGTCCACCACCACTTCTACAACCACCTCCACCACTACTTCCACGACCACTTCCACCACGACCACCACTCCGTCTCCAGGGGACGGATGCCGGGTGACGCACCGCGTGGTGAGCCAGTGGTCGGGCGGTTACACCGGTGAGATCGTCATCGAGAACCGGGGCGCGTCGGTCAACGGCTGGACCCTGACGTTCTCCGCACCCGGTGTGACCGTTTCCCAGGGCTGGAACGGGACGTGGACCGACAGCGGCGACATCGTCCGCGTCGCCAACGCGTCCTGGAACGGCGGACTCGCGACCGGTGGTACCGCGACCATCGGTTACAACGCGAGCTTCAGCGGCGGCACCCCACCGTTCTCTTCTCCCACTTTGAACGGTGTGGCGTGCGGCTGACGCCGTAGCCGGCCCTCGATGCGGCTCCCCTCCCCGACTGGCAG
>NZ_JBFAAX010000107.1:7426-16012 GCF_040639995.1 Actinosynnema sp. NPDC023658
CCTTATATCCTGGTCCGGTGACCGAACCGATGCCCGTCGCGCACGGCGTGGCCCTGGCCCGCGACCCGGACGACGCGGTGCGCGAGGCCCTGTCGACCGACCCGTCCGCTCCCGCCGAGGCGTTGGCGCTGCTGGCCGACGACCCGAGCCCGGGGATCCGCGCGAACCTGCTGACCAACCCGGCCGTGCCCGCCGACCTGCGGTACCAGGTGCACGCCTCGCTGTCGGCGGAGGCCGCCGCCGGTGACCGCGAGGCCGAGAACGCCCTGGCGTGGGTCCGCTACGACCGCTCCGGCCGCACCGCCTGCGACGTGCCGGAATGACCGATCCCGACGCCACGGGCCCGCGCCCGACCGGACCGGCCGGAACCGGACCGGGCTCGACCGGTCGCTGTCCGTGCGGGCTGGGCGAGCCGTACGAGACGTGCTGCGGCCCGTTCCACCGGGGTCGCCGCAAGGCCCCCACCGCCGAGGCCCTCATGCGCTCCCGCTACAGCGCGTTCGCGTTGGGCGACGAGGACTACCTGCTGGCCACCTGGCACCCGAGCACCCGCCCGGCCTCGCTGGACCTCGACCCGGACCAGCGCTGGACCCAGCTGGAGATCCTCTCGCGCACCGGCGGCACCCCGTTCCAGACGACGGGCACGGTGGAGTTCCGCGCCCACTACCGCTGGCAGGGGCAGCGGGACGTGCTGCACGAGACCAGCCACTTCGTCCGCGAGGACGGCGCCTGGCTCTACGTCTCCCCGACCTGAGCGTTCAACTCGCCCGACCCGAACGCAGGACACGCGCGACGTGAACGTAGGACTCTCGCGAGAGTCCTACGTCCAGAGCGCGAGAGTCCTACGTCCAGGAGCGGTGAGTTGAACGCTCGCGTTCAGCGCGGGGCGTTCTGGGAGCCGCGGACGCCGGTCGCCGAGCCGTGCGGCAGGGTGCAGGCGGCACCGGTGTTGAACGGGCCCGGCGAGGTGTCCAGACCGCTCCGGCGCGGCGTGCCCTCGTAGCCCGCCACGCACGGTCGGGGTTCGAAGAACGTCAGGGCCAGCCCGAACTGCGCCTGACCGGACGCCAGGGTCGACGCGCCCACCGACACCGCGTCCGGCACGCTCACCAGCACCTCCTCCAGCGAACCCTGCCGCGTGACCAGCACGTCCGCGGTGGTGAGGAGGTTGGCCAGCACGATCCCGAGGTTCGGCCCCGACTCCCGCAGCAGCGCGCTCACCTCCGCCGACGCACCCGGCACGGCCCCGATCAGCCGCCGCAGGTCGCCGTCCGCCTCACGCAGCCGCCCGGCCACCAGCAGGGCGCTGTCCGCGAACGAGTTGATCGCCGCCGAGTGGTCCAGCTGCGTCTGGAGCACCTCGACGGAGTCGTTCAGCAGGCGCGTGGTCTGCGGCAGGTGCGCCCCGGCCGTCGCGATGAACTCCGAGGTCGCGTCCAGCAGCACCTGCAGGTCCGGACCGGTGCCCCGCAACGCCTCGTCCAGCTCGTCCACGACGGTGCGCAACGAGTCCACCGGCACCGACCGCGCCAGGTCGTCCAGGCTGGTCAGCACCTGCTCCACCGGCAGCGGCAGCGTGGTCCGCGACCGCGGCACCACCGAACCGTCACCCAGGAACGGCCCGTCGGCGCCACGCGGCCGGAGGTCGACGTACTGCTCGCCCACCGCCGAGCGGTTGGCGACCACGGCGTCCAGGTCGGCCGGGATCGGCGGTGCGCCCGCACCGATGCGCAGCTCCACGACGACCTGCCCGTCACCCAGCAGGATCGGCCCGACCCGCCCCACCGGCACGCCCCGGTACGTCACCTCGCCGCCGGTGAACAGGCCGCCGGTGCGGGCCAGCTCCAGCCTCACCACGTACCCGTCGTCCACCACCACGAGCCCGGCGTACTTCGCGCCCACGTAGGTGACGCCGAGCAGCGCGATGACCACGAACAGCGCGATCTGCGCCCTGATCCGCCGGGTGATCATCAGCGCCCTCCGGGCTTCAGGGTCAGGTAGGTGTTGAGGTAGTCGCCCTTGATGCCGTCGAGCACGGCGTCGGTGAACGGGAACGTCAGCAGCAGCTCCAACGACTGCGGCAGGTTCTGCCCGGACTCCGCGAGCCGGCGCAACGTCGGCTCCAACGCCCGCAGGTCGGCCAGCAGGTCGTCACGGCTGCGGTTCACCGTGTCCACCGCGACGTCGGACAGCCCGCGCAGCGCGTCGAGCAGCCCGACCAGCTGCCCGCGCTGCTCGTGCAGCACCTTCAGCCCGGGTTCGAGCCCGTCCAGCACCTCCCCGATGTCGTCCTTGCGCGCCTCCAAGGACGCCGCGAGCTTGTCCAGCCCTTCCAGCGCACGGGTGATCTCCCCCTTGTGCTCGTCCATCGCGCCGACGAAGGAGTCCACAGTGGACAGCAGCGACCGCACCGCGGCCTCGTTGCCGGACAGCGCCGCGCTCAGCTCCCGCGAGATGTCCCGGACCTGCGCGATCCCGCCGCCGTTGAGCAGCATGGACAGCGCGCCGAACACCTCCTCCACCTCGGGGTTGCGGTCGGTGCGCGCCACCGGGACCACCGCGCCGTCCACCAGCGGCGACGCGGACCGCTGGTCCGGCGCGACCAGCTCCACGTACTTCTCCCCCAGCAGGCTCGACTGCCGCAGCCGCGCGAGGACGTTCGCCGGCAGCAGCACGTCTCCGCGGACCGCCACCCGCACCAGCGCCGTCGACCCGTCCTCGGACAAGGCGATGTCCTCGACGTTGCCCACGGCCACGTCGTCGACCTTCACCCCGGCGTGCGGCACGAGGTCGAGCACGTCGTCGAACTCGACGGTCACCCGGTACGGCCGGTCACCGAGGTCCGCGCCGCCGGGCAGCGGCAGGTCGTACGCGCTGGGCAGGGCCGAGCACCCGGTCAGCGCCAGCACGAGCCCGAACGCCACGAGCCGCCTCACCGCGGACCTCCCTGCTCTTGCACCGGGCTCGGCACTTCCACCTGGCCTGGCACTTGCGCCTGACCCGGCACGCTCAGCAGGTCCGTCACGAACTCGTTGAGGTTGGCCCGCGCGTTCAGCGTGCCGGTGGCGGGGTCGTAGGCGTTCACCACGTTGTGCAGCGCGACGGGAGCCACCTCCAGCATCTCGGTCAACGACTCCTGTTGCGCCACCAGCGTTCCGGTCAACGCGGCGAGGTCGTCCACACTGGACCGGATCCGCTCGCGGTTGTCGTGCACGAACCCGCGCACCTGCTCCAACGCGGTCGCCAGCTCACCCAGCGCCGCGCCCAGGTCGTCCCGCTCGGCGGCGAAGAACCCGGACACGTCGGCCAACTGGTCGGCCAGCCGGCCCACCTGCTCGTCGTTCGCGGCGAGCACCGAGGTGAACGACTGGAGGTGGTCCACGGTGGAGAACAGGTCCTCGCGCGACCCGGCCAACGTCCGCGCCGCGTCCGCGAGCTGCCGGATCGAGTCGTTCAGCGCGGTGCCGGTCCCGTCGAGGTTCGCCGCACCGGTGCGCAGCAGGTCGGACAACGCGCCCTCGCGGTTGGCCCCGTTCGGGCCGAGCGCGGTCAGCAGCGCGTCCAGGCTGGAGTACAGCTCGTCCAGCTCGACCGTGCCGGCCGTGCGGACGCTGGTGATCACCGCCCCGGACGCGATCTTGTCCCCGCCCGTGTACACCGGGGTGAGCTGCACGTACCGGTCCGCGACGATGTTCGGCGACACGACGACCGCACGGGCGTCCGCGGGCACGTCCACCCCCCGGTCCAGCTCCAGGTCCACCCGCACCGACCCGCCTTCCGGCAGCACGCCGAGCACCCGGCCGACCTTCACCCCGAGCACCCGCACGTCCGAGCCCTCGTACACGCCGACGGCGGCGGTGAAGTAGGCCGCGACGCGCGTCGTCCCCGGTCGCAGGAAGAGCCACCACACCGCGGCGGTGGCGACGAGCACCAGCACGAACACCTGTGCCAGCACGACGACCAGGCGACGGCGGCCCCGCGTGCGGACGAACATCAGCGGCCTCCCGTCGGGCAGTCGCGCCGCGCGCCGGGGTCCACCACGAGCCCGCACAGGTAGGTGTCCACCCACTGCCCGTTGCCCAGCGAGTTGTTCAGCACCCGGTAGTACGGCCCGGCCAGCGCGAGGCCGCGGTCGAGCGCCTCCTGGTTGTTCCGCAGCACGTCGGTGACGCGTTCGAGCTGCTCCAACGCGGGCCGCAGCTGCTCGGTGTTGTCCGCGACCAGGCCGGAGAGCTGGCGGGACAGCTCCCGCGTGCCGTCCAGGAGGGCGGCGATCGCGTCACGCCGGTGCCCGATCTCCTCCAGCAGCAGGTTGCCGTCGGTGATGAGCGCGGCGAAGTCCTCGTTCCGGTCCGCCAGCGCCCCGCTGACCTTGTTCGCCCCCGCGATCAACGACGCGAGCTGCTCGTCGCGCGAGGAGATGGTCTTCGACAGCGACGACAGCCCCTCCAACGCCTGCTTCACGTGCTGCGGCGAGTCGCGGAAGGTGTCCGACAGCACCTCGAAGCTCTGCGCGAGCTGCTCGGTGTCGATGGCGCCCACCGTCGTCGACAGGTCGCTGAACGCCTCGACCACGTCGTACGGCGAGGTGGTGCGCTCCACCGGGATGGTGTCGTGCAGCGGCTCGCGCCCCTCCGAGTCCAGGGCCAGGTACTTCTGCCCGAGCAGGGTCTTGATCCGGATCTCGGCCCGGCTGCGGTCGCCCAGCTCCACGCCGCTGACCCGGAACGTGACCAGCACCTTGCCCTCGTGCAGCTCGACGTCGGTCACGGCGCCCACCTTCAGGCCGGAGACGCGGACCTCGTCGTCCACGTGCAGGCCGGCCGCCTCGGTGAACTCGGCGCTGTGCCGGGTGCCGCCGCCGAAGAACGGCAGGTCCTCCAGGAAGAAGGTGAGCAGGGCGGCGACCGCGATGACCAGGAGGCCGACGGCTCCCAGCAGCACCGGTCTGCGCGTCATCGGTGACACCTCGATTCGGTGACGGGGATGCCCACCGGTGGTCCACCGGGCGCGGGGGGCGCCTGCGAGGAGGCGAAGCAGAGGTAGAAGTTCAGCCAGGAGCCGTAGGACGCGGTGCGGCCGATGGCCTCGAACTTCACCGGCAGGTTGCGGATGAAAGGCTCCAGCTCGGCCGCGTTGCCGAGGTTGCCCGCGAGCAGGCCGAGCGCGGCGATGTCGTCCTTGAGCGGTTGGCGGCCCTGCTCCAGCAACGACGCCGTGCTGTCGCTCAACGCCGCCAGGCCGGTGATGGCGTTGCCGATCGGCTCGCGGTCGGCGGCGAACCCGGACACCAGCTGCCGCATCGAGGTGAGCAGCGAGCCGAACCGGTCGTCCCGGGAGTTGACCGTCTCCAGCACCGCGTCCAGGTTCTCCACGACCTTGCCGATCACGTCGTCCTTGGCGGCCAGCGCGGTGGTCAGCGACGCGGTGTGCGCGAGCAGGCTCTCCACCGTGCCGCCCTCGCCCTGCAACACCTGGACGATCTCGTAGGACAGCTTGTTCACGTCCTCCGGGTCCAGCGCCTGGAACAGCGGCTTGAAACCGTTGAACAACGTGGTGAGGTCGAGCGCGGGCGTGGTCCGCTCGACCGGGATGAGGCCGCCGGGCGCGAGGGCCTCGGTGACCCGACCGGCGGGCTGCTCCAGCGCGAGGTACCGCTGGCCGACCAGGTTGCGGTACTTGATGGTGGCGGTGACGTCGGCGGACAGCGACCGGCCGTCCGCGACCGAGAACCCGACGTCGACCAGCTCGTCGTCCACCAGCTCCAGCGATTCGACCTGGCCGACCTTGACCCCGGACATCCGCACGTCGTCGCCCTCGGCCAACGCCGTGACGTCGGTGAACCGGGCCTCGTAGGCGGCGGACGACCCGATCCGGCTGCCGCCGATGGTGGCCGCCAGGAACGCGGTGGCGGCGACCGTGACGACGACGAACACCAGGAACTTGGTCAGCGGCGCGGCGACGCCCCTCATCGTGCCCCCATCAGCAGGCCGGCCCACCCGGGCACCTGGTCCGGGGCGACAGCGGCGGCCGGACCCGCGGGGCAGTGCGGCGCCCCACCCCTTCGGTTCACCGGGTCGTCCCGGCCCGGCACGTACTCCTCGCCCGGCGGCACGACGGTGATCTGCGCGTGCACGCCCGGTTCGTCGGTGCCCTTGCCGAGCACCTGGTCCACCCGTGGGCGGAGTGCGTTGATCGCGCTCAGCACGCACGGGAACTCGGGCGAGTAGGTGGCCACCAGCTCCACCGTCGGCCGGGCCCGGTCCGACAGGGCGACGGCCGTCTCGCCGTTGGCGCGCAGGAAGCCGGTCAGGTCGGCGGAGGCGGTGGTGAGGCTGGAGTAGAGGGAGTCGAGGTTCGCGCGCTGCTCCGCGATCGTGCGGCTGACGGAGGTCGCGTCCTTCAGCGCGCTCACCAGGTCGGGACCGGCGTCGGCGTACACGGCGGTGACGTCCGCGAACTTCGTGATGTCCTCCTTGAG
This sequence comes from Actinosynnema sp. NPDC023658, assembly GCF_040639995.1. Classification (NCBI taxonomy): domain Bacteria; kingdom Bacillati; phylum Actinomycetota; class Actinomycetes; order Pseudonocardiales; family Pseudonocardiaceae; genus Actinosynnema; species Actinosynnema sp. NPDC023658. The sequence continues at coordinate 13,908 of NZ_JBFAAX010000107.1, forward strand.
CACCGGCAGCTGGGGGTTCAGCTCGCGCAGGTACGCGTCGAGCTGCACCATCGCCTGCCCCAACGTCGCACCGCGCCCGTCCAGGGCCCGCGCGGTCGACGTCAGCGCGGACGCGAGCTTGTCCGGCCGCACGGCCTGCAACGTGGGCAGCAGGTCCCCCAGCACCCGTTCCAGCTCGACCGCGCCGGACGTGCGGTCCTGCTCGATCACGGCTCCGTCGTCGAGTGCGCCGGCCGGGTCGTCGGGGAGTTCGAGGCTGACGAACCGCTCACCGAACAGCGTCTTGGGCAGCAGCCGGGCGGACACGTTGGCCGGGATGCGGTCGACCTGGTCCGGGCGCAGCGCCAGTTCCACCTCGGCGCCGTCACCGCGCGAGCGGATCGCCCGCACCTCCCCGACCAGCACGCCGAGCAGCTTCACGTCCGACTCGGTCTGGAGCTGGTTGCCGACGTGGTCGGTGCGCAGCAGCACCGTGACGCGGGGCGTGAACGCCTTCCGGTACGCCGCGACGGACAAACCGCACAGCGCGACCAGGACAGCGATCGACAGCAGTCCCAGCAGGCGTCTGCGCAATACCACGGTTATTCTCCCGGAACGTGTCGTGAGAATAGACTGGAAATAACGTTACCGACCGGTACGGTACTAACCGCCCCCCGGCCGCCACAAGCCGAAAAATTGCGGTCCTCCATCTTGTCAGGGAGGTGACAAAAATTGCCGCCCGGAACACTCACGCACGGACAAGAACCTGCCCCACTGGCACCCCGCCGGCCACGCGGCTGCCAACGCCCGCACCGTTCACGAATCGGGGGTGCAGGCTCGTCCCGGCCGGAGCACCGCGTTCGGCCGCCCGACCGCGTCGGAACGGCCCAACCGCGGCTGTTCGCGCTCGGATGGCCCGGCCGGCAGACGGTCACGTGTCGCGGGTGGCGGACAGTCCGACCCGGTGGTGCGCTCCCCCACCCGGGTGGGGCTCGGCCGCGGGCGACGTCCACCCGCCCTCCGGCCTCCGGAGCGGGTGGGGGCCGGACCGTCCGCGCCGCCGCCGGGAAACGCAACCGAGAAGGTGCCGCGCCGCGGAGCGCGGTGACAACCTTTGTCACCACACGCACAACAACAGTGGAGAGTTTGTCACCCGAGTGCGCGGCGGTTGACAACTTTTCATGATCAAAAATACAGTGTTCGGTATCACACCTAGCCGTTTGGTGGTGGGCGAACAGGATGAACAGAACCGGAGAACTCCGAGCCTCTGAGTTACCGCCCGTCGGGAACACGGACCTGTGGGAGCGACTGCCCGCCGACCTCGCGCCCAAGTTCCGGGCCAGGGCGGGCGACGTGGCCGTGGACATGGTCCGGGAAATCCAGGACCAGATCGACGAGTATTCGCAGAAGCTGGAGGGGATGTTCGGCCAAGTGGTGGTCGAGGGGGTGGAACAGGCGATCCACCAGTTCATCGACCGGATGGTCGACCCGACCGCCGAGCGCGAGGACCGGGCCAAGCTGTTCCGCCTGCTGGGCAAGCTGGAGGTCAGCGCCGGCCGCAGCCTCGACCTGCTCCAGACCGCCTACCGGATCGGCGCGCGGGTGGCGTGGCGGCGGATCTCCGAGTTCGGCCAGACCGAACGCGTGCCGCTGGCCACCATGTGCCTGATCGCCGAGGCGATCTTCGCCTACATCGACGAGCTGTCGCTGCGGTCGATGGAGGGCTACGCCGAGGCGCAGGCCCGGCACGCGGGCGCCCTGCAACGGCGGCGCAAGCGGTTGCTGGAACTGCTGCTCGGTGAGCCGGGCTACCACCCGAGCGCGCTGGCGGAGCTGGCCGAGGCCGCGCGCTGGCCGTTGCCGGAGAAGGTGCTGGTGGTGGCGCTGGAGCGGCGGACCGACCAGCACCAGCTGCCGATACCGGCCCTGCACGAGGACATCCTGATGGACCTGGAGGGCAGCGAGCCGTGCCTGCTGCTCACCGACCCGGAACGGCAGCTGCCGGCGCTGGAGCAGAAGCTCGGCGGGTGGCGCGCGGCCGTCGGCCCGGTCGTGCCGCCGGCCTCGGCGCGGCAGTCGCTGCGGTGGGCGCGGCGCACGATCGTCCTGATGCAGTCGGGGGTGAT
>NZ_JBFAAX010000108.1:0-7140 GCF_040639995.1 Actinosynnema sp. NPDC023658
CCTGCCACTGCCGCCGCTGACCAACGGGATGGCCTGGCACCCCCGCCACACCGCCGACGGGGCCCACCAGTGGCTGCGTGACGCCGTGCGCCGCGTCCTCCGCCCGACCCCGGAGGACTGGCGCGTGGTCCGAAGGTGAGGTGAGCGGCGGCGTGTCGGTGGCCAGAACGCGGCGGTCGAGCAGCGCGCTCGACCGCGAACGTCGACTACCGGGCTGTTTCCCGCCGCCACGTCCTGTTCCAGCGCTCGGCCGCCCCGATCGAGAGCCGAGGCGGACGGTGACCGCGCTCACCGCCTCGCGGGAGCACGCCGCAGGCCGGGCAGCACCTGTTCTCACCTCTCAACGCCCACCCGCACGCAACGCAGGTCACGAGCGGGTCCGCGCCGGAGTCGTGCGCGGCGACCACCCTGCGGACGACGGTGACCAGCCGATCCGTGGGGTGCTGCTCGAAGTCGGGGCAGTGCAGGTGGATCGCGTCGCCGAACGCCCGGTCGGCCCGCCGCGGGACCCGTCGCCCGGTCGCCTTCTCGCGACGACGGCGTTCCTGGAGGGCTACCGCGCGTTCCCTCCAGACCGCACGGGCTTCTTCCAGCTCGTCCACCGCGCGGCGCAGTGAACCGAGGTCGTCCTCCAACTGCTGCGGGATGCGGGCGTTGACGACGAGGTGGTGCCAGGTGGCGCGGAAGCCGTAGGGGGCGAAGTGCAGCGCGCACTCCCGAAGGGCGAGCAACCGCGCGCGAGGGGTGAGCGCGTCGTCGCGCACCCGCCGGGCAGCCGCGGGGAAGCTCGTCACGATCGGATCGTAGGGGGAACGCCGGTACTCGTGCCGCCGGTTCGAGCTCGATCCCCAACCGGCCGGGTCCGCCCGTTCACCGGTTGCGGCATCGTCGGCTGCGCGTCGGTCAGGTCATGCCGCCCCCGTCAGGCTCGGCGGTCGCCCCGGTGGCCCGCCCGGAGCGGGTTCACGGGTGTTGCCGCGGCGGGGTGACGGGGATGGACTGGGCGTGGTGGAAGACGTCGTCGGGGTCGACGGCGCGTTTGGCGCGCACGAGCCTGCCGAAGTTGGTGGCGCCGTAGTAGAGCTGCCACCAGCTCGCCGCCTCGGCGGTGGGGCGTTCCGGCAGGTCGGCGTCGAGGTAGTTGACGAAGCAGCCGTCGGTGGCGGCGCCGTCGGGGTCGTGGTCGGCCGCTGCGGGCACCCCGCCGGTCTCGGCGTAGATGCGGGTGTAGGTGTCGCGCAGCCACCGGACGTGGTCGTCGTCCTGGGCGGGGTCGGTCCAGAAGGTCATGTACTGGACCTTGATCACCGAGTCGCGGTGCGGGGTGGCGGTGGCCTGCTCGGTGGTGGCGTTGACCTGCCCGCCGTAGGTGTCCAGGGACACCCGGGCGCCCTCCGCGCCCCGACCGGCGGCGGCGAACGTGGCGACCAGGGTGTCCACCTGGTGGTCGGTGAGGCGGCGGTGGTAGGCCGACTTGTAGTCGGCACGCCGGTTCCAGGTGCCCTGAGCGTGGCCCGGGCCCGGGTCAGGCTCTCGGGCGCGTCGTCGTCGATGGCGACCTGGGTGGTGAGGTTGATCGCCCGCGAGTCGGAGGTCAGCTGCGGGAAGACGCGGAACAGCGCGAACAGCTGGTTGTCCGCGGTGGACCCGGGGGTGGAGCGGCACTCGCACCAGCGGCTGAAGCGGCGCAGCATGCGGGCCGGCTCGGCGCCGCCGGAACCGACCTGGTCCCAGCCGATGGTGATGTCGTGCAGCAGCACCTGGCGCGGGGCGCGGGGGAGCAGTTCGCGCGGGGGAGTGCGGTCGTCGGCGCCGGCGGTGACCACTTCGACGCCGTGCAGGTGGTCCACGGTGAGCCCGTTGCGGCGGGACAGCAACCCGTAGCCGCCGCCGACGATGTGCCCGCCGGCGCCGACGGTGGCGCACGACCCGCCGGGGATGGTGGTGCCCCAGCGGCGGTGCAGCTTCACCGGTCGGCCAGCGTGAACGCCTCGTCGTGGTCGTGCGTCACGACCAGCGCGGTCGCGCCCGTCTCGCGCAGCAGCCGCGCCAGGTCCACCGCCAGCTGCTCCCGCAACGCCCGGTCCAGCGCGGACAGCGGCTCGTCCAGCAGCAGCAGCCGGGGTCGCGGCGCGAGGGCGCGGGCCAGCGCCACCCGCTGCTGCTCGCCACCGGACAGCGACGTGACCCGCCGCCCGCCGAACCCGGCGAGGCCGACCAGCTCCAGCAGCGCGGCCACCCGCTTCTCGCGCGCCTCCCGCTCCACCCGCCGCATCCGCAGCCCGAACGCGACGTTGCCCGCCACGTCCCGGTGCGGGAACAGCTGCCCGTCCTGGAACACCAACCCGAAACCGCGCCGGTGCACGGGCGTGCCGGCCAGGTCCACGCCGTCCCACGACACGGTCCCCGCGCTCGGCGGCTCCAACCCGGCCACCGCGCGCAGCAACGTCGACTTGCCGCAGCCCGACGGCCCGAGCAGCGCCACCACCTCGCCGTCCGCGATCGACAGGTCCACACCGGACACCGCCGCCACGTCCCCGTACCGCACGCCCAGCCCGTCGACGCGCAACGACATCAGAACTCCCCGCCGCTCGGCACGCGCAACCGCTCGATCACCAGCACGGCCGCCGTGGTCACCACCATCAGCAACGCGCACGCCGCGTAGGCCATCTGGCTGTTCAGCTGACCCGGCCGCGACATCAGCCGGGCGATCACCACCGGCAACGTCGGCGCGTCCGGTCGGGCCAGGAAGCTCGTCGCGCCGAACTCCCCCAGCGCCACCACGAACCCGAACCCGGCCGCCGCCAGCAGCGACCGCGACGCCAGCGGGAGGTCGACCTCCCGCCACACCCGCCACGGGCTCGCGCCCAGCGTCGCCGCCGCCTGCCGCAGCCGTTCGTCCACGGCCCGCAGCACGGGCAGCACGATCCGCACGATCAACGGCGTCACAACCAGCGCCTGCGCCAACGGCACCAGCAGCGGTGACGTGCGGAAGTCACCGGGCAGCGCGTCCATGGTGACCAGGTAGCCGAAGCCGAGCGTCACCGCGGACACGCCCAGCGGCAGCATCAGCGCCGTGTCCAGGGTCTCCGCGAACCACGACCCGTGCCGCCGCAGGCCCACCAGCACCACCGCCGACACCACGCCGACCAGCAACGCCACCAACGTCGCGTCGGTCGCCACGAGCACGGAGTTCACCGCCGCGTCCAGCCCCGACACGGCCAGCGTGCCGCGCTCCCCCGTGCCGGTCAGCGCCGCGTACCCGGCGAGGCTCCAGCCGTCGTCGGTCGCCAACGACCTCAGCACCAGCCCCACCACCGGCGTGAGCAGCGCCACCACCACCAGCCAGGCCGCCACGACCACGCCCCGCTCGCCGCCCACCGGTCGACGCGGCGGCTCGACCCGCAGCGGCAACCCCTGCTCCCGCCTGCGCCGCGCCAGCCCGCCGACCACCAGCACCGCGACCACTGCGACGAACTGCAGCAACGACAGCGCGGCGGCCCCGGACAGGTCGAACAGCTCCACCGTGCGCAGGTAGATCTCGGTCTCCAGGGTGCGGTGGCGCGCGCCGCCGAGCACCAGCACCACGCCGAAGCTGGTGGCGCAGAACAGGAACACCACCGACGCCGCCGACCCGATCGCGGGCGCCAACGACGGCAGCACCACGGACGTGAACGCGCGCACGCGTGACGCGCCCAGGGCCCGTGCCGCGTCCTCCGCGCGCCGGTCGACCCGCGCCCACAGGCCGCCGACCGTGCGGGCGACCACGGCGACGTTGAAGAACGCGTTGGCCAGCACGATCGGCAGCACACCGCCGTCGGGCCACAGCGCCCGGAACGCCAGCCCCACCACCACGGTCGGCAGCACGAACGGCACCATCACCGCCGCCCGGACCACGCCCGTGCCGCGGACCCGGCAGCGGGCCAGCAGGAACGCCACCGGCAGGCCCGCGACCAGCGCCAGCACCGTCGACGCGGCGGCCTGGCCGAGGGTGAACCCGACCAGGTCCCACGTGTCGGCGCGGGCCAGGACCGGCAGCACACCGCCGTCACCCAGGCCGAGCCCGACGATCGCCAGCACCGGCCAGGCGAAGAACACCCCCAGGAACGCCAGGGGCAGCAGCGCGGCCAGCGACCACGTCAGCCGCGGGCTCGGGGACAGCCGTCGACCTGGGTGCGCCCGTCGGCTCAGCCCTGGACCAACGTGCGCCACTGCTGCACCCACCGCTCGCGGTTCGCGTCGACCTCGTCGGCGGGCAGCGACCGCGCGGTGGTGGGCAGCGGAGCGGCCTTCGTCCACGCCTCGGGCAGCGCGACGCCCTCGCGGGCCGGGTAGACGTACATCTGCCCCGGCACGGCGGCCTGCACCTGCTCGCCCAGCAGGAAGTCGACGACCTTCTTCGCGTCCTCGGGGTTCTTCGCGCCGTTCAGCACGCCCGCGTACTCGACCTGGCGGTAGCACGTGTCCAGCAGCGCCTTGGTGCGCGGCGTGCCGTCGTCACCGATCTCCGCCGACGGCGACGACGCGTACGACACGACGATCGGCCGCGGCCCCTTGCCGCTGGAACCGGAGAAGTCCTGGGTGTAGGCCTCTTCCCAGCCGCTGACGACCTTCACGCCGTTGGCCTTGAGCTGACCCCAGTAGTTCGTCCAGTTGTCCGCGCCGAACCGGTCGATGGTGCCGAGCAGGAACGCCAGGCCCGGTGACGACGTCGCCGGGTCCTCGACCACCAGCATGTCCCGGTACTTCGGGTCGGCCAGGTCGGAGTACTGCTTCGGCTCACCGACGTCCTTGAACGCCGCCACGTCGATGTTGAGGCACACGTCACCGACGTCGACGGCGTGCAGCCGGTTCGGCGGGTCGAGCTGGTAGCGCTGCGAGCCCTTCTGCGCCTCGGGGCTCGCGTACTCCGCGAACACGCCTTCCTTCAGCGCGCGGGACGCGAACGTCGAGTCCACGCCGAAGGCGACGTCACCGATCGGGGCGTCCTTGGTCAGGACCAGCTTGTTGGTCACCTCGCCCGCGTCACCGCTCGCGAGGGTCTTGATCGTGATGCCGGTGTCGGTCTTGAACTTGTCCAGCAGCTCGGGGCTGAGCGCGAACGAGTCGTGCGTCACCAGCGTGACGACCCGCTCCCCCGCCGCCGGCGCGTCGGACGTGGTCACCGAACAGGCCGTGAGCAGCGCGAACGCGGTCACGGCGGGCAGCACTCGTCGGAACATCATCTCTCCCTACACCGGCATGACCCGGATCAGGTGTGGACGGTCGAAGGCTCGCGCGCCTTCCTCTCAGCCCGGCGCAGCACCGGACTCCCGTGGCGAACGCGCAGCTTACCCCGCGCGGTGGCACGATCGGCCCCATGGCCGAGCTGCTGACCGACGACCAGGTGACCGCCTCGCTGACCGCGCTGCCCGACTGGCGGGCGCAGGACGCCGCGCTGGTGCGCACCGTGGAGCTGGAGAGCTTCGCGCAGGCGTTGCAGGTGGTGAACCGGGTGGCGGAGATCGCGGAGAACGACGACCACCACCCCGACATCGACATCCGCTGGCGCACGCTCACGTTCCGGTGCAGCACGCACTCCACCGGCGGGATCACCGCGCTGGACGTGTCACTCGCGGAGGAGATCGACGGGGTCCTCGACGCGCTGCGCTGAGGCCTTCGCCCGGTCCCGGAGGACGACGGCGATCGTGACCAGCGTGAGCAGGCCCACCGCCGGGTAGACCCAGCCCAGCGCCGAGTAGTACCAGGGGCGGGGGATGATCCAGATCGACGGCTGCGCCTTGAGCAGGAACGAGATCAGGTAGCTGCCGATAGCCAGGACCCACGCGACGGCGGTGGCGGTGGCGAGCCGGTGCCGGGCCGAGTAGATCAACCACATCAGGGCGGGCACGGCCCACACCCAGTGGTGGCTCCACGAGATCGGTGAGACGAGCAGGCCGAGGAACTGCACGGCGACGACCATCGCCAGCACGTCCTTCGCCTTCACCGCCGCGCGCAGCGCGAACCCGGCGAGCACGGCGGCCACGGCCACCGCGGCGAGGAACAGCGGCCCCGTGCCGATGTCGTAGCCGACCGTGCGGGACAGCGCGCCGCGCAGCGACTGGTTGATCGCGGACCCGACCGGGCCGACCCGGGAGGCGTCACCGAGCAGGTGGAACCAGTACTCGTTCGACAGGGCGGGCGACACCGCGTACGCCACCGCGACCGTGCCGAAGAACGCCGCGATCGACCACACCGCCGCCTTGTACTGGCGGTTGACCAGGAAGTAGAGGCCGGAGATGGCGGGCGTGAGCTTCAACCCGGCCGCGATGCCGACGCCCGCGCCCCGCTTCCAGTTCCGGGCGCTGACCATCGTGCCGAGCAGGAGGGCCGCCAGCACCAGGTTGATCTGCCCGTAGTTCAGCGTGGTGCGGACGGGTTCGACCCACACGAACAGGCCGGTCCACAGCATCGCGCGGCGCGGGTCGTGGCTGCCGAGGAGTTGCAGCGACTTGCGGGTGGTGAACCACAGGCAGGCCAGGCAGACGAGCTGCCAGAACCACCGCGCCACGCCCCACGGCACCCACGACAGCGGCACGAAGACCAGCGCGGAGAACGGCGGGTAGGTGAACGGCAGGGCGAACTGGTCGGAGAACTCCTTGAGCCGCCAGTCGTAGAGCAGGCCGGTGAACAGCTCCGGCGAGGCGTTGCGGTAGACCATCAGGTCCACCATGGTCATCTTCGTCTGGAACGCGACCATCGCGAGGTGTCCCAGCAGGGAGAGGCCGAACACCCAGGGCGCGACCGCGAGGGCTCGCCCCTCCAGTGCGCGAAGTCTCACCCTGCACCTCCACGTTCGTGTGAATTGCACGACTGCCGGGCCACGGAACCGGGTACCCGGACGTCAAGACGAGTGGGAGATCAACGCAAGGGGATAACCGCATGACCACCGACATCGTCGTCTTCACCGTCTCCGCACTGGGGATGCTCGCCACCGCGGGGGGCGTCTTCGCCCTGGCCCGCCACAGCCGCAACCAGGTGCGCTGACGCACCAGCACAGTACCTCGGGGCGGGGGGGGGGGGCGGGACCCGCCCGCCCCCGGCGCTGGGCCGCCCGGGGGCCGCCGGCCCCCGCGCCCCCGCCGCGCGTCGGGACGGCCA
>NZ_JBFAAX010000108.1:7150-15889 GCF_040639995.1 Actinosynnema sp. NPDC023658
CACCTGAGCGCACCGCCCCGAGGCCTGTCCCAGCCCTGTCCGCCGCGGACCGCCGGCCCGCGAGCCGTCGACGGCACGCCATCGTGCGACTACCGGATCCGCGCGCAGTGCCTAGCGTTGTCGACCATGGAGGTCGAACGCACCGAACCCGCCACCCCGCCGGCGTGGACGTACCCGCCGAGGGCGGAGGGCTGGTTCGCCGACGACCTCGACCAGCTCGTCGAAGCGCCACCTCACACCGAACTGGTCGACGGTGCGCTCGTCTTCAGGACCCGTCCGCAACGCCTGTGGCACAGCCGCGTCCAGAGCGTGCTCACCGAGGCGATCGGGGAGCAGGCTCCGGCAGGGATCGAGGTCGAGCGCGGGATGACGATCCGACTGGACGCCCGAAACCGACCTGAGGCCGACGTCCTCGTGACCTCCGCGTCCTTCGACCCGGACCGGACGTGGTTCCAGCCGGAAGACGTGCTGCTGGTGGTCGAGGTCGTCTCCCCCGAGTCCACCTTCCGCGACCGCACGGTGAAGCCGCGCAAGTACGCGGCAGCCGGCATCCCGCACTTCTGGCTGGTCGAGGACGAGGCCGGCGGCCCGGTCGTGCACGTCTACGAGCTGGACGAGCCGACCGGGTCCTACGCCCCGACCGGCGTCTTCCGCGACTCCCTGCACCTCACGCTGCCGTTCGAGCTCGACCTCGACCTGGCGAAGCTCGTACCCCGCGACTGACCGTGGGATCAGCCCGTTGGGCCACTCGACTGAACATCATCAGCGGTGGACGGTAGAACTCGCGCGCCATTGCACACTGGCCGCGTGAGCGTGAGAAGTGACCGAACATTGACACACGTGTTGGAACAGGCTCGCGACCTGTGTTCCGACGAAGACGTCCGAGACTCCATCCGGGACGTCCTGAGCCACATCAACAGCGGAAGGACGCGGCCTCGGGGCGGTCGACTCCTGCTGGAACTGATGGAGGCAGCACTGGCGCTGGCCGATCCGAGGGAGAGCGAAGAAGTCCTCAGGCGACTGCGCGACAGCATCGCTTACGCCAGTGACCGACAGCTAAAACCCGAGATGGAAAGGCGCTACCCGTATTTCCCGGAGGCTCGGGACGACACACCGGAGACCCTGCACAAGCTCCTGACCGCAAGCAGCACCTGGTGGACCGAGCAGGCGACCGCATTCGTCGCCCACAACACGACGGCATCCGCCTCAGACCTGCTCGAGCACTTGAAGACGACGGCAGCCGACCTGCCGTTCATGGATGCGCCGGAAGACCGTCCGGGCAGGTACCGCGTACTGCGCGGGCGAGCCGAGTTGGCCGAGTGGATCAAAGTGATGATCACGGAGCGCATCGACGTCGAAGACCTGGACCAAGCGGCGCGGAGGATCACTCTGCATCCCGATGCGCTTGCCGCGCTTGCCGCGGATGAGAGCGGGAACGCGATCCTCCGGGCGGCGGAGGCGAAACGGCGCAATGACGGGCTCAAGTACCTCCGTTCGATCGTCGAGAACCACGAGTCGTCAGAATTCGACATCCACAGGGCCTTGGAAGAACACCTCTGGATCTTCGGCGGACAGTACGTGGGCAAAGCCGACCGCCGCCGCTTCGTCGCCGGGCAGGAAGTCGACATCCCGCTGTTGCGGCCCGACGGATCTTTGTGCGTCGTCGAGCTGAAGAAGGCGAACACGCAGGTCGTCACGCACTACGGGAAAGCCCCGGTGGTCACGGCGAACGTCCACCGAGCCATCGGCCAGGCTTCGAACTACCTCGTCGGGCTCGACGAGAACCGGCACGACATACTCACCGACCACTTCGTCGACACCCGTCGCGCCAACGCGATGGTGTTGATCGGTCACCCGAAGTTCGAGCCGCGGGCCACCGAGGCCGAGATCAACGAGGTGCTCCGCATCCAGAACGGCCACCTCAACCGCATCGAGGTGCTCACCTACAAAGAGCTCCTCGATGCGGCCGAGCGGTCGCTCGCCACCGGTCAGACGTTGAAGCGGAACTCCACCACGTCGCCGTCGGCCATCACGTAGTCCTTGCCCTCCATGCGGACCTTGCCGGCGGCCTTGGCGGCGGCCATGGAGCCCGCCTCCACCAGGTCCGCGAACGAGACCACCTCGGCCTTGATGAAGCCGCGCTCGAAGTCGGTGTGGATGACGCCCGCCGCCTGGGGTGCCGTCGCACCCTGGGGGATCGTCCACGCCCGGGACTCCTTCGGGCCCGCGGTCAGGTAGGTCTGCAGGCCGAGGGTGTGGAAGCCGGCGCGGGCCAGGGCGTGCAGGCCCGGCTCGTGCTGGCCGATCGACTCCAGCAGCTCGCGGGCGGACTCCTCGTCCAGCTCCAGCAGCTCCGCCTCGACCTTGGCGTCGAGGAACACCGCGTCCGCGGGCGCCACCAGCTCGCGCAGCTCCTTGAGCTTCGCCTCGTCGGTGAGCACGGCCTCGTCGGCGTTGAACACGTACAGGAACGGCTTGGCGGTGAGGAGGCTCAGCTCGCGCAGCAGCGGTCCGTCCACTTCGGACTGGGCGGCGAACAGGGTGCGACCGCCGTCGAGGACCTCGCGCGCCTTCTGCGCCGCCTCCAGCGCGGGACGGCGGTCCTTCTGCGTGCGGGCTTCCTTCTCCAGCCGCGGGATGGCCTTCTCCAGCGTCTGCAGGTCGGCCAGGATCAGCTCGGTGTTGATCGTCTCGATGTCCGAGCCCGGGTCGACGCGGCCGTCGACGTGGATCACGTCGGAGTCGTCGAACACCCGGATGACCTGGCAGATCGCGTTGGCCTCGCGGATGTTGGCGAGGAACTTGTTGCCCAGGCCCGCGCCTTCGGACGCGCCCTTCACGATGCCCGCGATGTCGACGAACGACACGACCGCCGGCACCTCGCGCTCGGAGCCGAAGATCTCCGCGAGCTTGCCGAGGCGGGCGTCCGGCAGCGGGACCACCCCGACGTTCGGCTCGATGGTCGCGAACGGGTAGTTCGCCGCCAGCACGTCGTTGCGCGTGAGGGCGTTGAACAGGGTGGACTTGCCGACGTTGGGCAGCCCGACGATACCGAGGGTCAAACTCACGGTGGGTGAGTCTACGCGCCTCCAACGCCGTGTCCGATTCCCGCGAGACCCCACCTCTTGTCGCTGGCAGAGTGGTCGCCATGCTCCTCGACGACGAACGCGCCTATCGGGCCGTCGCCGCCCGCGACGCCCGCTTCGACGGGTGCTTCATCCTCGCGGTGCGCACGACCCGGATCTACTGCCGGCCGTCCTGCCCCGCCGTGACGCCGAAGCGCCGCAACGCCGAGTTCTACCCGACGGCGGCGGCCGCCCAGTCCGCCGGTTACCGGGCGTGCCGGCGGTGCCTGCCGGACGCCGTGCCGGGCTCGCCGGAGTGGAACCTGCGGGCCGACCTGGCCGCCCGCGCCATGCGCCTGATCTCCGACGGCGTGGTGGAGCGGGAGGGCGTGCCGGGTCTCGCGTCACGGCTGGGCTACTCGGAACGGCACCTGACGCGCGTGCTGACCGCCGAACTGGGCGCGGGACCGCTGGCACTGGCCCGCGCGCACCGGGCGCACTCGGCCCGGCTGTTGATCGAGACGACGGACCTGTCGCTCACCGACGTGGCGTTCGCCGCCGGTTTCGCCAGCGTGCGGCAGTTCAACGACACGATCCGGGCGGTCTTCGCGACCACGCCGTCGGTGATGCGCTCGACCCGTGCCGCGTCGACCACGGCGGGCCGCATCACGTTGCGCCTGCCGTACCGGCCGCCGTTCGACGCGGAGGGCCTGCTGGCGCACTTCCGGGCCGACGCGATCCCGGGCGTGGAGCACGTGACGGACCGCTGCTACGCCCGGTCGCTGCGCCTGCCGCACGGCCAGGCGACCGTGCGGCTGGAACCGGCCGACGGGTACGTGTCGTGCTCGCTGCGGTTGACCGACCTGCGCGACCTGGGCAGCGCGGTGAGCCGGGTGCGGCGGCTGCTGGACCTCGACGCCGACCCGGTGGCCGTGGACGACTTCCTGGCCGGCGACCCGGCGTTGCGCCCGTCGGTCCTGGCCCGGCCGGGCGTGCGGCTGCCGGGCAGCGTCGACGGGGCGGAGACCCTGCTCAGGGCGCTCGGACACCACGTGGCGGGCGAGCCGCTGGAGCAGCCGGACGGGCCGGTGACGCACCTGTACCCGGCGCCGTCCGCCGTCGACTCCCCGGTGGCGCGGGCGTTGGCCGACGGGACGTTGAAGGTCGACGTCGGCCGTGACGCGGAGGAGCTGCACGCCGAGCTGTCGGCGTTCCCCGGCGTCGGCCCGGAGGTCGCCTCCTACGTCGTGATGCGCGTTCTCGGCGCCCCGGACATCCCTTTGACCAGCGACAACATCGCGTGGCGCCCCTGGCGCTCGTACGCCGCGATGCACCTCAGGAGGACTGCGTGAGCACCGGCCACGTGTCGACGATCGACACCCCGATCAGCCCCTTCACCGCCATCGTCGCCATGGACGGCGCCGTGCTGGCCAGCGGGTGGACCGCGAGCGCGGACGACCTGCTGCCGCAGGTGTCACCGACGCTGCGGCCGACGACCCTCACCCCCCGCCGCGACCTGGGCGCGGTGACCAGGGCCGTCCGCGCCTACCACGCGGGTGACCTGCGCGCGATCGACGACATCCCGGTCCGGCAGCGCGGCGGTGAGTTCACGCGGCAGGCGTGGGACGCGCTGCGCACGGTGCCGGCGGGCAAGCCCATCAGCTACGCCGACTACGCCCTGCTGGCCGGCCGGCCGGCCGCGGTCCGCGCCGCCGCCAGCGCGTGCGCCCGCAACGCCGCGACCCTGTTCGTCCCGTGCCACCGGGTGATCCGGACGGGGGGCGTGCTGGGCGCGTTCCGCTGGGGGCCGGACGTGAAGCGCTGGCTGCTGAACCACGAGTCCTGACCGACCGGGGCGTCGGCCGTCGTCGCGAGGCCGGCCAGGGGGTCAGTCGTCGTCGCGCGGACGGCGGCGGGGTGGGCGGCCGCCTTCGCGGGGCGGCGCGGGGCGGCGGGGGCGGCGGCCCCCCCGGCCGCCGGCGCGCGCCCCCCGCCCCCGGCGGCTGCTTGTTGGCGTGCGATGGGCTCCGCACCACTAGGCTTCCTCCCATGTCGACCCAAGTTGGGCCCGTCGACGTCGACGCCCTGCGCGCGCGCCTCGACCGGGCTACTGCTGCGGCCGCCGTGGCGGGCGTGGAGGCGTTGCTCATCGCGCCCGGCTCGGACCTGCGCTACCTGCTGGGCGCGGGCGGGACGTCCTTTGAGCGGTTGACCTGCCTCGTGCTGCCCGTCGGCGGGTCGCCGGTGCTGGTGGTGCCGAAGCTGGAGCAGCCCGGGTACGTCGGCGTGCCCACCGACGCGCTCGGCGTCGAGGTCGCCACCTGGGTCGACGGCGAGGATCCGTACGCCCTGGTCAAGCGGGCGGTCAAGGGCAGCCGGACGGCGGTCTCGGACATGATGCCCGCGCTGCACGTGCTGGGGTTGCGCGACACCCTGGGCGGTGAGCAGGTGTTGGCGGGACCGGTGTTGCGCGAGCTCCGGATGCGCAAGGACGCCGTCGAGGTGGCCGCGCTGCGCAAGGCGGGCGCGGCGATCGACCGGGTGCACGCGCGCATGGCCGAGTGGTTGCGCCCCGGCCGAACGGAGGCCGAGGTGGGCGCGGACATCGCGGCGGCGATCGTGGCCGAGGGGCACGTGGCGGCCGACTTCGTCATCGTCGGCTCCGGCCCGAACGGCGCGTCGCCGCACCACGACGTGTCCGACCGGGTGATCGAGGCCGGTGACGTGGTGGTCGTCGACATCGGCGGCCCGGTGGCCGAGGGCTACAACTCCGACTCCACCCGCACCTACGTGCTGGGCGAGCCGCGGGACGCCGACGTGTGGGAGACCTACGCGGTCCTGCAGGCGGCGCAGCGGGCGGCCGTCGAGGCGGTCCGGCCGGGTGTCACGTGCGAGGCGGTGGACGCGGCGGCGCGCGACGTCATCGCGGACGCGGGCTTCGGCGAGTACTTCGTGCACCGCACGGGCCACGGCATCGGGCTGGACGTGCACGAGGACCCCTACATCGTCGGCGGCAACGACCTGCCGCTGGAGGCGGGCATGGCGTTCAGCGTCGAACCCGGCATCTACCTGCCGGGCCGGTGGGGCGCACGGATCGAGGACATCGTCGTCGCCACCGCCGACGGCGTGGAGAGCGTCAACAACCGACCGCACGAGCTGGTGGTGTTGCCCGCGTGACGACCCTGGAGCCGACCGACCGCGCGATCCTGCGCGAACTGGCCGCCGACGGCCGGTGCAGCTTCACCGACCTCGCGGAGCGGGTCGGGTTGAGCGTGTCCGCGGTGCACCAGCGGGTGCGGCGGTTGGAGCAGCGCGGTGTGGTGCGCGGCTACGCGGCGCGGCTGGACGGCGACGAGATCGGCCTGCCGCTGACCGCGTTCATCTCGCTGACCCCGATCGACCCGGCGGCCCCGGACGACTACCCGAAGCGGCTGGAGCACCTGCCGCAGATCGAGGCGTGCTACTCGGTCGCCGGTGACGCGTCGTACGTGCTGCGGGTGCGGGTGGCGTCACCGACGGCGCTGGAGGAGCTGCTGAGGCAGATCCGCGAGGTGGCGAACGTGTCCACCCGGACGACGGTGGTGCTGTCCACGCCGTACGAGGACCGGCCGCCCGCGGTCTGACGGGCAACTAGGCCACCGGGTCGGCGCGGATGGCGTCGTAGGCGTCCTGGACGCGGGCGAGTGCCGCGGTGTCGGCGGGGAACTCGACGTCGTCGATCCGGGCGACCCCGACGACGCCGATGGAGTTGGTGAGCAGCGCGCTGCGGAAGCGGCCGACGTCGGCCAGCCACACGACCTCGCGGCGTGACGGCAGCGCCCGTTCCAGCAGCTGCATGGTGATGCCGTGCAGCCAGTCGGCCTGCGGCCACACCAGGTCGTCGCCGTCGAGGAACGCGATGTTGGCGATCGCGCCCTCCACCACGACGCCGCCGGCGGTGAGCAGGGCGTCGTCGTAACCGGCCCGCTCGGCGCGGTGGCCGTGGTGGATCTGGCCGAACCCGCCGAGGTGCTTCACGTGCGGCAGCGGCCGGGTGTAGTCGACCGACATCAGGCGTTGGGGCGTCGCCGGGGGAGTGGCGGGCGGGCGGACGACGACCATCACCGACGGCACGTCGAGGCCGAACACGATGACCCGCACGGCCGCGTCGCGCACGTCGTCGCCCAGCGCGTGGGAGAGCAGGGAGCGGACGTGGTCGTGGTCCAGACCGGTGCCGTACAGCTCGCGGTTGGCCTGGTCGAGCCGGTGCAGGTGCAGGTCGAGGCCCTTCACCCGGCGGTCGCGCACCTGCATGGCGGTGAAGTGCCCGTAGTTGGCCAGCAGGCCGGGCGCTACCTCGTCGGCGGTGGGCGGCCTGCCGTCGATCTCGATCCTCAGCACGGGCCTGACCGTAGCGTGGCGGGAATCGAGGGTCGCGGGTCGTTGCCGCCGTCACGGGTGGTGGGGAGGGTGGTCGGTGTGGAACGCGAGGTGCTGGTGGTCGGGTACGACGGTGCGGCGCTGACCGACATCGCGGGCCCGGCGGACGTGTTCGCCGGCGCGAACAAGGCGCGCGGCGGCTACCGGGTGCGGTTGGCGGCGGTCGGCGGCGGGTTCGAGGTGACCGGCGGGCTGCGGATGGAGGCGGAGGACCTGCGGGAGGTGTCCGGCGGGGTGGACACGCTCCTGGTGGTCGGCGGCTTCTCGTTCACCGTGGCCGCCCGTGACGCCGAGCTGCTGCACCACCTGCGGCGCGTCGCCGGCGGCGCGCGGCGGGTCGCGAGCGTCTGCACCGGCGCGTTCGTGCTGGCCGCGGCGGGCCTGTTGGACGGTGCCCGCGCCACGACGCACTGGGCGTACTGCGACCGGCTCGCCGCGGACCACCCGTCCGTGGAGGTGGTGCCGGACGCGATCTACGTGCAGGACGGGCGGCTGGTGACGTCCGCGGGCGTCACGGCGGGCATCGACCTGGCGTTGGCGCTGGTGGAGCGCGACCACGACGCCGCGTTGGCCCGGCTGGTCGCCCGGTGGATGGTGGTGTTCCTGCAACGGCCCGGCGGCCAGTCGCAGTTCAGCGTGCGGTCGCGGGTGCCGCCGGTGCGGGAACCGGGGCTGCGGGCCGTGCTGGACGCGATCGCGGACGACCCGGCGGCCGGCTGGACGGTCGACGGGATGGCCCGCCGCGCGGCGATGAGCCCCCGGCACTTCGCCCGCGTGTTCCCGCGCCGGGTCGGCGTGTCGCCCGCCCGGTACGTCGAGCGGGTGCGGGTGGAGGCGGCGGCGGGGGTGCTGGAGTCCGGCGACGAGGGGCTGGACGTCGTGGCCAGGAGAGGTGGTTTCGGTTCGGGGGAGACGATGCGCCGGGCCTTCCTGCGGGTGCTCGGCGTGACGCCGGGCGGGTACCGCGACAGGTTCCGCACCACCGGTGCGGCGTGAGCGAGGGGGAACCGGATGGACGTGGCTTTCGTGCTCTACCCGCGGATGACGGCGTTGGACCTGGTCGGTCCGTACGAGGTGCTGGGGCACCAGCCGGAGGTGACGTCGCACTTCGTGGCCGCGTCACCCGACCCGGTGCGCACCGACGCGGGGCTGTCGATCGTGCCGACGACGACGTTCGACGCGCTGGACCGCGCCGATGTGATCGTCGTGCCGGGCGGCGGCGGGTGGGCGGAGGTGCTGGCCGACGGGGTGGTGG
>NZ_JBFAAX010000109.1:0-15837 GCF_040639995.1 Actinosynnema sp. NPDC023658
GGCGGGAGGCGGAGGTCGGCGGGTACGTCGCCGCGCGGGAGCGGGAGGACGACCTGGAGGCCGGGTACGGGGTGTTCGCGGAGCGCGCGGTGGCCGCGACCAGGCCCCACACGCTGTCGGACGCCACCGCGATGACGTTGAACACCAGTCCCAGCAGGAGCATCTGGACGGCCACGTGACCCTGCGCCCGGTCCACGAACTGCGGCAGCACGGCGGCGAAGAACACGATCGTCTTCGGGTTCGCCACGCCGACCGCGAAGCCCTCCCACAACGTCCGCAGCGCACCGCGCGCCGGACCACCACCGGTGAACGACGCGGGCAACGCCCCGCGCCGCCGCACCGCCTTCACGCCCAGGTACACCAGGTACGCGGCGCCGACCAGCTTCAACGTCGTGAACACGACCGCGGAACGCTCCACGACCGCACCGACGCCGAACGCGACGGCCACGACCAGCGCGTACGCGCCGAGCGTGTTGCCCAGGACGGTGACCAGCGCGGCACGACGCCCCTGCGCCAACGCCCGACCGACCACGAACAGCACGCTCGGCCCGGGGATCACGATGAGCAGGAACGACATGGCCGCGAAGGCGAGGAGCCGGTCGGTGGACACCATGACGTCCACGAAACCACGCCGAACACCCCCGCTACCAGTGCTTTTCGCCCCACGTCACCAAACCTGGGCCTGGGCTTGGGCGACGAGCTGCGCGTTGCCGACGGCGGGCGTCCCGTCACGAGTGGTGAGCGTGTCCTCCAGGCCGATGCGCGTGTCCAGCCCGCGGGCGACGGCGTGGTCCAGCACCGGCCACGCGCTGTCGTCCTCGCCGTGCAGCAGGATCGGCAGGCCGAGCGGCGCGAGCAGGTCGACCAGCCGCCCGGCCTCCTCCGGCCCCTCCCCCGGTCGCACCTCGGCCAGCACCCTGACCGCGCCCTCCGGCACGCCGACGTCCGCCAACGCCCGCGCCGCGCGCTCGTGGAACACGCCCAGCTCGATCCCCACACCGGCGTCCCGCAGCGCGGCGGCGACGTCGAGCCACCCGTCCTCGTGGACGTTGACCGAGGCGAAGTCGGGACGACCGGCCGCCAGGCCCGCCCACCCGCGCACCAGCTCGGCCCGCCGCACGGGGTCCGGCACGATCCACGCGCCGGTGGTCACGCCGATCTCCGCGCGCGGCACGGCCACCCGCACCACCGACACCGCCGTGGCGACCTCGGGACCGGCCAGCACCTCCAGCCCCACCACGTCGCGCGGGTGCAGGTGGAACGACGTCACGCCCGCCTCGGCGCAGTGCGCGGCGTCGGCCGCCAGCTGCTGCGGGGTGATCGGCACACTAGGGTGGCTGCCCGGCTCACGGGCGCCGTTCAGACAAGCCTGGAGCACGAAACCCACCGAACCACAAGGTGTTGGATACCGCCATGCCGACGCTGACCCCAGCCCTGCTGCGCCACCACGCGGGCGCCAAGTCGTACTGGCGCGGGTTGACCTACCGGGACTCCGTGGTCGAGCTGGTCGTGCGCTCGCGGCACGTGGACGCGGTCGTGGCCGGCACCGACGAGTACCGGGTCGCGCTGCACTGGGACGGCACCCGCCTGGCCGGCACCTGCACGTGCCCCTACGGCTCGCAGGGGTTCTTCTGCAAGCACTGCGTCGCGGTCGGCCTGGTGCTGCTCGAACGCGGGCTGACCGTGCCGCCGCCGGACGCGGAGGACGAGGAGCTGCGCCTGCGCCTGGCCGAGCTCGACCACGCGACGCTCGTGGAGCTGCTCTACGACCGGGCCGCGCGGGACCGGTCGCTGCGCGACGAGGTCATGCGAGTTCGAGGCTGAACCCGAGCGCCGTCACGTCCACGCCGGGCACCGGCTGCCAGTCCCGGTCCGGCTGCCGGCGGAACCCCAGCCGCCGGTAGAGCCGGTGCGCCGTGGTCATGTGCTCGGAGCTGCTCATCACCAACCGCCGCGCGCCCAGCTCCCGCGCCCGCACGATCGCCGCGTGCACCAACGCCTCACCGACCCCGCGACCGCGAGCGGACGGGCTCACCGCGAGCATCCGGAACTCCACCTCGCCCTCCCGGCTGACCTCGGTGTACGGGGTGCCCGGCCGGACCACCGTGACGGTGCCCAGCACGGTGTTCTCCGCGTCGACCGCCACCAGCAGCTCCGCCTCCCGGGCACGGGTGCGCGCGTCGACCAGCGTGTCGGCGTACCCGCCGGTGTGGCTGTCGATGTGGCGGTCGGCCTGGTACGCGGCCACGGTGACCGCACCCGCCGCCGCCCATTCGTCTTCCCTAGCGGGCCTCACCACGATGTCGGCCATCCGGTTCCCCTCCACGACGTCGGCGGTCGCCACCCAGACAACTGCCCCGACGGGGCTTCGATCAAGACCTGGGGCCGGATCCGCCCCGCGCGTTCCCGCGCACCCGCACGGCTGCGGGCTCCCGAACGCGCGGAATGATGGGCCGATGAGCCTCCCCGGAGCGATCGAACTGCCCGACGGCGCTCTCGTGCGCGGTCGCGGACTGCGGAACCCGACCCCCGAGGGCACCCCCGACTACGGGCTGTACCTGGGTTCACCCCGGATGCGACGCGCGGTGATGGCGCGTCCGGACGCGCCCTCGTGGCCGCACGAGTGGGTCGAGTGGCCGGACTTCCGGCTGCCCAGGTCGCCCGAGCACGCCGTGGCGATGATCCGGGACCTGCACGCGCGGGCCGCGGCCGGTGAGCGGGTCGAGGTGGCGTGCGGCGGCGGTATCGGGCGGACGGGCACCGTGGTTGCCTGCCTGGCCGTGCTGGCGGGAATCCCATCGGGTGACGCGGTGGCCTGGACGCGGGCCCACTACAACCGCCGCGCGGTGGAAACCCCCTGGCAGAAGCGGTGGGTGGCGCGCTTCCCGCACGTGACGTCGGCGCGTTAATCGGTTGCCGGGCGCGTGTCCCGGCTGCTTTGGTGCCCGTGTCCCGATCCCGACCGAGGAGAACCACCGTGCGAGCAGTCATGTCCTTCCAGAAGGTCGTAATCACCTGTCTCGAAGAGGACATGACACTTGGTGCGAACGCTGAACTTGGGGATCCTGGCGCACGTCGACGCCGGTAAGACGAGCCTGACCGAGCGGCTGCTGCACGCCGCCGGGGTCATCGACGAGGTCGGTCGCGTCGACGACGGCAGCACCCAGACCGACTCGCTCGCCCTCGAACGGCAGCGCGGCATCACCATCAAGTCCGCGGTGGTGTCGTTCGAGATCGGCGGCACGACGGTCAACCTGATCGACACACCCGGTCACCCGGACTTCATCGCCGAGGTGGAACGGGTGCTCGGCGTGCTCGACGGCGCGGTGCTGGTGGTGTCGGCGGTCGAGGGCGTGCAGGCGCAGACCCGCGTGCTCATGCGGGCGTTGCGGCGGCTGCGCATCCCGACCCTGGTCTTCGTCAACAAGGTCGACCGGGGTGGGGCGCGGCCCGAGTCCGTGCTGCGCGACGTCGCCACCTTCCTGACCCCGGCCGTCATCCCGATGGGTCGGGTGCGCGACGCGGGCGACCGTGCCGCGTCCGTCCTGCCGGGCATCGGTGACGGTGCGGTCGAGGTGCTGGCCGAGCAGGACGACGCGGTGCTGGCCGCCTACGTCGAAGGGCGGACCGTGCCCCTCGGTGAGGTGCTGGCCGAGCAGACGCGGCGGTGCGCGGTGCACCCGGTGTACTCCGGCTCCGCGATCACGGGTGCGGGCGTGCCGGAGCTGGCGGCCGGGGTGGTCCAGCTCCTGCCCGCGTCGACCGGTGACCCCGACGGGCCGGTGTCCGGGTCGGTGTTCAAGGTGGAGCGCGGGCCGGCCGGTGAGCGGATCGCGTACGTGCGGATGTTCTCCGGGACGGTGCGCGTGCGCGACCGCGTCCTCGACGGCGAGCGGGTCACGGCGCTGAGCGTGTTCTCGCTGGGTGCCGCGGTGCGCTGCGACGCCGTTCGGGCGGGGCAGGTGGCGAAGCTGTGGGGGTTGGAGGGCGTCCGGATCGGTGACGTCCTCGGTGAGCCGCCGCCGTCCGCGGCCGCTCGGATGCACCGGTTCGCGCCGCCGACGCTGGAGACGGTCGTCGTGCCCGCGCGGGAGGGTGACGCCGGGGCGCTGCACGCGGCGTTGACGCAGCTGGCCGAGCAGGACCCGTTGATCGACCTGCGGCACGACGGCGTGCGGCGGGAGATGTGGGTCTCGCTGTACGGCGAGGTGCAGAAGGAGGTGCTGCAGGCGACGTTGGCCGCCGAGTACGGGCTGGACGTGGAGTTCCGCGAGACGACCACGCTGTGCCTGGAGCGGCCCGTCGGGGTGGGGACGGCGGTGGACTTCATCAGCGGCGACGGCAACCCGTTCCTGGCCACGGTCGGGCTGCGGGTGGAGCCGGGCGACGGGGTGACGTTCCGGCTGGGCGTGGAGCTGGGGTCGATGCCGTTCTCGTTCTTCAAGGCCGTCGAGGAGACCGTGCGGGAGACGCTCGCGCAGGGGTTGCGCGGGTGGCAGGTCACCGATTGCGCGGTGACGATGACGCACGCCGGGTACTGGGCGCGGCAGTCGCACTCGCACGGGACGTTCGACAAGAGCATGTCGAGCACGGCAGGCGACTTCCGGTTGCTGACGCCGTTGGTGCTGGTGGAGGCGTTGCGTTCAGCGGGGACCGAGGTGCTGTCGCCCGTGCACCGGTTCACGTTGGAGGTTCCCGGTGACGTGCTCGGTGCCGTGACGCCGGTGATGGCGCGGCTGCGTGCCGTGCTGCTGAACACCTCGCCGCGCGGGCGGGTGACCGTGGTCGAGGGCGAGGTGCCCGCCGCGTTCGTGCACGAGTTCCAGCGGAGCCTGCCCGCCCTGACCCGCGGTGAGGGCGTGCTGGAGACGTCGTTCTCCCACCACGCCCCGGTGCGTACCGAGCCGCCGCAGCGTCCGCGCACCGACCACAACCCCCTGAACCGCAAGGAATACCTGCTGCGCGTGACGCGGCGAACCGACTGACACCGGAGGCAGCCCTGACCTCACCGACCCCCCTCCCCTTCCCCTCGCTCCCCCTCCGCACTCTGCCTCGCCGTCTTCATCGGCCTCACCTTCTGCCTCACCTCTGGCCTCACCTTGCCGGGGGTCGACTTGCTGGCGGCCTTGTCCGGTGGTCGGAGAACCCTGGAACCGGCCATGGGCCAGGGCCGGGTGGGCCTTGTTCGACGGCAGGCTGGCTGCTTGGCAACGTGGCGCGGGTGATGGAGCCGGACGGAGCGTTCGTCGTCGAGACGCACATCCCGGACCCGTCCCGGTTCCCCGGTGTACGCCCGTCATGCGTCTCTTGGGCGGACACACTGCGCTCAGCCGGTGAACGGCTCGACAACGAAGCGCCCCCACGCCACGAACGCGGCCAGGACGAGGTAAACCAGGTCGACCACCACCAGCTTGACCTCGTTGCGCCGAATCCGGACAACCGTCGCGCCGATCATGATGATCACCAACCCGAGCGCGGCCAACGGCACCAACACCGGCGCAACCCCCAGCACTGCGGGTAGCACCAACCCGACCGCGGCGAGGACTTCGAGCGCCCCGATGGCCTTCACGCTGCCGGCGCTGAAGTCGTCGACCCACTTGGCGCTCGGCGTCATGGCGGCCATCTTCTCCTTCGAGATGACCACCTTGCCGCTCCCGCCGAGGAAGTACGCGGTGGCGAGCAGGCCTGTGACGATCCACAGAGCGAGGTTCATGACGTGGCTCCCCTGAAGCTATCGGTGACTGCCGTCGTGAAGCGGCGAGCACGAAGCAGCAGGAGGGCAGTCCCTCGTCCCATCCCGTCCCGTCGCGCTCGCCGTTCGACCACCAGATGCCGCTGACGCCACTCCCGTGACACCGCAGCGAGGTGACGGGCGTCACGAGCGACACGAGCCACTGGCCGGCCGCAGGCAACCGCCGGCGGCAGGCTGGCTAGCGCATGGAGGGAGCCAGGCGACGCTGGGCTCGAGCGCTGGCCGTGGCGGAGTTCTCGACATGGCGGGGGGCGGGGCGGCCACCGGGTGTGGGGTGGCGGCGAGGTCGGCGGGGTGTGGAGGACGGCGATTGGGCGGCCGTCGAGGTGTGTGGTGGGTCGGGCACAGCGGGTGCGGGGTGGGGGCGGGGTGCGGGTTGCTCGCGGCCTCGTTGTTTCAACCGACGTTTCAGGGGGCGGATAACGGCGTTTTTGGAGTGACGATTGGGATGTTCACTCGATCGTGTTCGCGGTGGGGAGTGGAAGTGCAGGTCACAGGGGTGAGGGAAGGAAACGAGGTGGACGAAGGGAACAGGAAGGAGGGAACAGGGTGGAGGGGTGAAGGGGGTTAGGTGGTGGTCGGGTCTTCGGTGGCGGCGGGGGTGGTGGGGGCGGGGGTTGGGTCTTCGGCGATTGTGGCCACTTCGGTGGCGGCTTCGGGGCCTTCGGTCAGCAGCACCCTGAAGCCGGCTTCGTCCAGGATCGGGACCTTCAGCTGCAGTGCCTTGTCGGCCTTCGAACCGGGCGACTCGCCCACGACGACGAACGCGGTCTTCTTCGACACCGCCCCGGCCGCCTTGCCGCCGCGCGACAGGATCGCCTCCTTGGCCTCGTCCCGCGAGAAGGTCTCCAGCGAACCGGTCACCACGATCGACAAGCCCTCCAGGTTCCGGGGGATGGAGGTGTCCCGCTCCTCCTTCGTGCGAACCCCGGCGGCACGCCACTTGTCGACGATCGCCTGCCGCCACGGGGTCTCCACCCACTCCCGCACAGCCGTCGCGATGGTCGGACCGACGCCTTCCGCGGCCGCCAGCTCCTCCTCCGTCGCCTCCACGATGCGGTCGAGGGAGCCGAACTCCTGCGCCAACGCCCGCGCCGCGGTGGGGCCGACGTGACGGATCGAGAGCGCCACCAGCACCCTCCACAGCGGACGCTGCTTGACCGCCTCCAGGTTGTCCAGCAGCTTCACGGCGTTAGCGGTCAGCTCGCCGTCCTTGGTCCGGAACAGGTCGACCTGCCCGAGCTTGTCCGCGTCCAGGTCGAACAGGTCGCCCTCGTCCCCGTAGACGGGTGAGTCGACGAGCGCCGCGGCGGCTTCGAAGCCCAGCACCTCGATGTCCAGCGCCGACCGCGAGGCCAGGTAGGCGAGCCGCTCCCGCAGCTGACCGGGGCACCCCGCCGCGTTGGGGCAGCGGATGTCGACGTCGCCCTCCTTCATCGGGCGCAGCGCGTGGCCGCACTCGGGGCAGGTCAGGGGCATCTCGAACTCGCGCGCGTCGGCCGGGCGGGCGTCGATCACGGGGCCGAGCACTTCGGGGATGACGTCGCCGGCCTTGCGGATGACGATGCGGTCACCGATGAGGACGCCCTTGCGCTTGACCTCGCTGGCGTTGTGCAGGGTGGCCCGCGCGACGGTGGACCCGGCGACCTTCACCGGTTCCATCACGGCGAACGGTGTGACGCGGCCCGTCCGGCCGACCTGCACCTTGATGTCGAGCAGGGTGGTGGTGGCTTCTTCGGGCGGGTACTTGAACGCGATCGCCCACCTCGGCGCGCGGGAGGTGCTGCCGAGGCGGCGTTGCAGCGACACCTCGTCGACCTTGATGACGACGCCGTCGATCTCGTGGACGGCGTCGTGGCGGTGCTCGCCCCAGTAGCGGACGTGCTGGGTGATGGCCTCGAACGTGCTCAGCACCTTGGTGTGCGGGGAGACGGGCAGGCCCCACGCTCGCAGCGCCTCGTACGCCCCGGACTGCGTGGTGAGGTCGAAGCCCTCGCGCTTGCCGAGCCCGTGGCAGATCAGCCGCAGCCGGCGGGACGCGGTGATCTTGGGGTCCTTCTGCCGCAACGACCCGGCGGCGGTGTTGCGGGGGTTCGCGAAGGGCGGTTTGCCCGCTTCGACGAGCCTGGCGTTGAGCTCCAGGAAGTCCTCGACGGCGAAGAACACCTCGCCGCGGACCTCGACCAGCGCCGGCACGGGGTGGTCCTCGGTGCCGGTCAACGTCTCCGGCACGTCGCCCAGGGTGCGGACGTTGAGGGTGACGTCCTCCCCGGTGCGGCCGTCGCCGCGGGTGAGCGCGCGGACCAGCCGACCGTGCTCGTAGAGGAGGTTGATCGCCAGCCCGTCGATCTTCAGCTCGCACAGGAAGCGGGCGTCGGGGCCGACCTCCTTGCGCACGCGCTCGTACCAGCCCTCCAGCTCCTCGGTGGAGAACACGTTGTCGAGGCTGAGCATGCGCTCCAGGTGGTCGACGGCCTTGAACTCGGTGGAGAACGTGCCGCCGACGAGCTGGGTGGGCGAGTCGGGGGTGGCCAGCCCGGGGTGGGACTGCTCCAGCGCCTCCAACTCCCGGAGCAACGCGTCGAACTCGCCGTCACTGACCGTCGGGGAGTCGAGGACGTAGTAGCGGAACTGGTGGCCGCGCACGACGTCGGCCAGCGCGGCGTGGCGCTCGCGCACGGCGGCGGGCACGTCCTCGACGCCCTCGGCGGGGGCCTGGGCGGGGTTCAACGGGTCGTTGCTGGTCACGGCATGAGCGTAACGAGGGGGTCCGACAATTTCAGGAGGGATCCTCACTCATCGCGCGGACCAGGTCGCGGAACTCCAGGAGGTCGATCGTGCCCTCGGGTTCGGCCGCCGCGGATTCCACCCGACCGAGTCGTTCACCCGCCAGGCGCTCACCGAGAGTGACGTCGAGGGGGAGGAAGGTCATGGTCTGCCGGGAGTGGGGGTCGAGGTCCGCGAACTCGGGGTGGTAGACCGCGACGTCGACGAGGCCGTCGGAGACCTGGGCGACGACGCGCACGTCCGCGAGGCGGATGCGGCGGGGGCCGAGGTTGATGGTGACCAGGGTCGGGTCGGGCACGGCGGGCACCGAGTCGTGGTACTCCCAGATCATGTCCTCGGGTGGTGCGGCGGCGATCCACGCGTCGGTGTAGGGGCGCAGCTTGGGGTCTTCACGGCTGGTGATCACCAGGGCGTAGATGGCGCGGTGGCCGCGTTCGAGGGAGAACTCCAGGTCGGGGTGCATGCCGGCGACGAGCGCGCCGATCTCGCCTTCCACGCGGTGCGGTTCGCCGTCACCGAGGGCCGCGCTGACGGTCGGCAGCAGGTCGAACCAGGCGTGCCAGAACGCGACCGCGGCCTCGTCGGGGTTGGGCAGGTGGACGGGCGCGTGGTCGGGGTCGGTGCGTCGGCGGAGCCAGCTCATGGCTCCATTGAACTACGGCGGCGGGCGACGGCGAGGAGTTCCGCGGCGGGTCCGACGAGCTTGCGCCCGCCCGGCCAGACGGCGCGCAGGACGCGGCGCAGGTCGAGGTCGGCCGGTGCTTCGACCAGGCGTCCTCCGGCCAGGTCGACGGCGACGGCGAGCACGCTGAGCACGGCGGGTGCGACGCCGGCGACGACCGCGCCGCGCACGGCCGTGGTGGAGCCGAGTTCGAGCGCGGGTGGGCAGGTGTCGGGCAGGGCGAGGTCGAGGGTGTCGCGGGTGCCGGAGCCGCGTTCGCGCATGACGAGGGGTGTCGCGGCCAGTTCGGGCGGGGTGAGGGGTCGGCGTCGGCGGGCCCAGGGGTGTTCGGGTGGGACGACGACGGCGAGCCGGTCGACGGCGACGGTGCGGGAGGAGAGCCCCGGCAGCGGGCCCGGTGCTTCGACGAAGCCGAGGTCGACGAGGCCGTCGCGGACGAGGCGGCCGACGGTTTCGGAGTTCGTGACGCGGAGTCCGACGCGCAGGTCGGGTCGGGTGCGGCGGAGTTCGGCTATCCAGCCGGGTGCGAGGTGTTCGGCGACGGTCATGCTGGCGGCGACGCGGAGTTCGGCTTCCTGGGCGGTCCGGAGTGCCCGTGCGCCTTCGACCAGGCCGGTGACCTCGTCGAGGACGCGTCGGGCCCGTTCGGTGACGACCACGCCGGCGGGGGTGAGGGCGGAGCCGCGCCGGCCGCGGTCGACGAGGACGACGCCGAGTCGGCGTTCCAGCGTGGACAGGCGCTTGCTCGCGGACGGTTGCGCGATGCCGAGTCGCGCGGCGGCCCGGCCGAGGCTGCCCAGTTCCCCGACCAGCACCAGCAGGCGCAGCGATTCGAGGTCCGGGGTCATAGCCACAGGGTATGAGCCCAGAGCCGGGTGCCGCCTACCGGACGTGGGCGCGCGGGCCGAGGGTGGGTGGTGTGCTGATCGCCGCGTTGGTCCTGGGTGTGCTGGTGGGTGGGCGGCTGCCGGACTTGGGCGGCATCACGCGCAGGTTGTTGCGCACCGGGGTGGTGCTGCTCGGTCTGCAACTGTCCGTTGTGCAACTGGTCGACCTGGGACCGCGCGTTCTGGTGGCGATCGTGGTCACGGTCGGCGTCACGTTCTTCGGCACGGTGTGGCTGGGGCGTTGCCTGGGCCTGCCGCGGGGGCTGTACGTGCTGGTGGCCAGTGGGTTCTCGATCTGCGGCGCGTCGGCCATCGCCGCCGTGGAGGGCCGGGTGGACCGGGAGGACGAGCACGTGGCCACGAGCGTCGCCCTGGTCACGCTCTTCGGCACGCTGGCGATGGTCGTGCTGCCGCTGGTGGGCGCGTCGGCGCAGTGGATCGGGTTGAGCGTGCACGAGGTCGCGCAGGTGGCCGCCGCGGCGCCGGCCTCGGGGTTGGCGACGGCGATGGCGGTGAAGCTGGGGCGGGTGGCGTTGCTGGCGCCGATCGTGGCCGGGGTCGGTGGGCGCGGCGCACCGCCGGTTCCCGGGTTCCTGCTCGGGTTCCTGGCGTCGATGCTGGTCAGCCCGCTGGTGCCGGCGGCCGTGCTCGCGCCCGCGAAGACGGTGACGACGGTGGTGCTGGCCGCCGCGCTGTTCGGCCTGGGCACGTCCGTGCGGCCGAAGAGCCTGTTGCGGACCAGCCCCAGGGCGCTCCTCCTGGGGCTGCTCTCGACGCTCCTGGTGTGCGGGACGGGCTACCTGTCGCTGCGGGTGGTGTGAGCGCGCAGCAGGTCGGCGTTCAGGCGGGCGATGGTGGTCAGCGGGATGCCCTTGGGGCACGCGGACGTGCACTCGCCGGTGTTCGTGCAGCCGCCGAAGCCCGCCGCGTCGTGCTCGGCCACCATGTCCCGCGCCCGCGAGTACCGCTCCGGCTGTCCCTGCGGCAGCACGCCGAGGTGGGTGGCCTTGGCGGCGGTGAACAGCATGCCCGAACCGTTGGGGCACGCCGCCACGCACGCGCCGCAGCCGATGCACGCCGCCGCCTCGAACGCCGTGTCCGCGTCGGGCTTGGGCACGGGTGTCGCGTGGGCGTCGGGCGCGGACCCGGCCGGGACGCTGATGTACCCGCCGGCGGCGACGATCCGGTCGAACGCCGACCGGTCCACCACCAGGTCCCGCACCACGGGGAACGGTTCGGCCCGCCACGGTTCCACGGTCACCACGTCGCCGTCGCGGAAGTGCCGCAGGTGCAGCTGGCAGGCCGTGGTGGCCTTCTCCGGGCCGTGCGCCATCCCGTTGATCATCATCCCGCACGCGCCGCAGATGCCCTCGCGGCAGTCGTGGTCGAACGCCACCGGCTCCTGCCCGGACATGATCAACCGCTCGTTGAGCACGTCCAGCGCTTCCAGGAACGACATGTCCGGCGAGAGGTCGTCGACGGCGTACTCCACCAGTCGGCCGGTGGCGCCGCTCTGCCGCCAGATGCGCAGGGTCAGTTTCACGAGTAGCTCCGGGTGGTGGGCGTGACGTGCCCGAAGACCAGCTCTTCCTTGTGCAGCACGGGTGGCCGGCCGACTCCCGTGTACTCCCAGGCGGCGACGTAGGAGTAGCGGGCGTCGTCCCGCAGCGCCTCGCCGTCCGGTGTCTGGCTCTCGGACCGGAAGTGGCCGCCGCACGACTCCTCGCGGTGCAGGGCGTCCACGCACATCAGCTCCGCCAGTTCGAGGAAGTCCGCGACGCGACCGGCCTTCTCCAGCTCCTGGTTCAGCCGCTCGCCGGTGCCGGGGACCTTCACCCGCTGCCAGAACTCGTCGCGCAGCTCCGGGATGCGCTCCAACGCCTTGCGCAGCCCGGCTTCGTCGCGTTCCATGCCGCACTCGTCCCACATCAGCCGGCCGAGCTCGCGGTGGAACGACTCGACCGTGCGGTCGCCGTCCGCGGCCAGCAGGGTCTTCACCCGTCCGCGCACCTCGGACACCGTGTCGGCGACGGCCGGGTGGCTGTCGTCGACCGGCTCGAACGGCGCGTCGGCCAGGTAGTCACCGATGACGCCGGGCAGCACGAAGTAGCCGTCCGCCAGCCCCTGCATCAACGCCGACGCGCCCAGCCGGTTCGCGCCGTGGTCGGAGAAGTTCGCCTCACCGATCACGTACAGGCCGGGGATGGTGGACCGCAGGTCGTAGTCGACCCACAACCCGCCCATCGTGTAGTGGACGGCCGGGTAGATGCGCATCGGCGTCCGGTAGGGGTCGTCGCCGGTGATGCGCTGGTACATCTCGAACAGGTTCCCGTAGCGCTGCTCGACGGCGAGCGCGCCGAGCCGTTCGACGGCGTCCGCGAAGTCGAGGTACACACCGCGCTTCTCGTCGGAGATGTTCTTCGCCGCGCGGGACGCGATGTCGCGGGGCACGAGGTTGCCGAAGCTCGGGTACATGCGCTCCAGGAAGTAGTCCCGCGCGTCCTCGGGGATGTCGCCGGGCGCACGGGTGTCGTGCGGGTCGCGCGGCACCCACACGCGGCCGTCGTTGCGCAGGGACTCGCTCATCAGGGTGAGCTTCGACTGGTGGTCGCCGCTGATCGGGATGCACGTCGGGTGGATCTGGGTGAAGCACGGGTTCGCGAACAGCGCGCCGCGCCGGTGCGCCCGCCAGATGGCCGTGGTGTTGCAGCCCTTGGCGTTGGTGGACAGGTGGAACACGTTGCCGTAACCGCCGGTGGCGAGCACGACGGCGTCCGCGAAGTGGGTGGACACCGCGCCGCTGACCAGGTCGCGCACCACGATCCCCCGCGCGCGGCCGTCCACGACGACGAGGTCGAGCATCTCGGTGCGCGGGTGCATCTCGACGCGCCCGGCGGCGATCTGGCGCTCCAACGCCTGGTAGGCGCCCAGGAGCAGCTGCTGGCCGGTCTGGCCGCGGGCGTAGAAGGTGCGGGAGACCTGCGCGCCGCCGAACGACCTGGTGTCCAGCAGGCCGCCGTACTCGCGGGCGAACGGCACGCCCTGCGCCACGCACTGGTCGATGATCTCGACGCTGATCTGCGCCAACCGGTGCACGTTCGACTCGCGGGAGCGGAAGTCGCCGCCCTTCACGGTGTCGTAGAACAGGCGGTGCACGCTGTCGCCGTCGTTGCGGTAGTTCTTGGCCGCGTTGATGCCGCCCTGCGCGGCGATGCTGTGCGCGCGGCGGGGGCTGTCCTGGTAGCAGAACGACTTGACCCGGTAGCCGAGCTCGGCCAGGGTCGCCGCGGCCGATCCGCCCGCGAGGCCGGTGCCGACCACGATGACGCTGCGGTTGCGCCGGTTCGCGGGGTTGACCAGCCGGGCGGAGAAGCGGCGGCGGTCCCAGCGGGTCTCGATCGGCCCGTCCGGCGTGCGCCGGTCGACGATCGGTGCGCCTTCGGTGTAGATCATGTCAGTCGACCAATCCGGTGAAGACGGCGAAGGGGACGGAGAGGAACCCGGCGCAGACCACGACGGCGACGCCGAGGCCGATCACGCGCGAGGTGGTGGCGCCCAGGGTCTGGGCGGCGCTCCACACGCCGTGGCGGATGTGGAAGCCCAGGGCCAGCACGGCGACCGAGTACGCCAGCACCACGTACCAGTGCTGGAAGTCCGCGACCACGTTCGCGTGGATCTCGCCGTGCACACCGTGCGGGTTGAGCCACCCGGCGGTGAGGTCGAGCAGGTGGTAGACGACGAACAGGGCGATGATCACGCCGCCCCAGCGCATCGTGCGGGCTGCGTAGCTGCCCTGCACGCGTCTGCGGTGCCGGTAGCGCCCTCGGGCGGTGCGCGCCCTGGCGGTCAGCTGGTAGGCGGCGACGAAGTGCAGCGCCACGCAGGCGAGCAGCACGACCCTGGTCGGCCAGACCGCGCCGATCTCCCGCAGCCAGCGGCCGTAGCCGTCGATCGCGTCGGCGCCGGAGAAGACGGCGAGGTTGCCGATCATGTGCGCGACGACGTACAGCAGCAGTCCCGCGCCGGTGACCGCCATCACGGCCTTCTTGCCGATGGTGGTGCGGTAGAGCCCGATCGTGTCCACCCCGCTGACGCTAGGAACGGGTGTGACGAGTCGTCCAATACATCGTGAGCTGATGGACGATAGCCTGGAGCTATGACGCTGCAGCAGCTCGTGTACTTCCTGGCAGTGGCCCGGACGCGGCACTTCACGCGGGCCGCGGCGGAGGTGCGTGTGGCGCAGCCCTCACTGTCCAAGCAGGTGCACGCGTTGGAGAAGGAGCTCGGGGCGGAGCTGTTCAGCCGGGCGCGCGGGAACGTCGCGTTGACGCCCGCGGGCGAGGCGCTGCTGCCGGTGGCCGCCCGGATCCTGTCCGATGTGGACACCGCGCGGCTGGAGGTGGCCGAGCTGGTGGGGCTGCGGCGCGGGCGGGTGCGGGTCGGTGCGACGCCGAGCCTGTGCGGCAGCCTGTTCGCGGACGTGATCAAGCGGTACCACGACGCGTACCCGGGCATCCAGGTGTCGGTGACCGAGGGCGGGTCGCGCGACCTGGTGCGGGCGTTGGAGGCCGGTGAGCTGGACCTGGCGCTGGTGATCGTGTCGCCGGCGGACGCGGACCGGGCGCTGACCGTCGTGCCGGTACTGCGGGAGGAGCTGGTGGTGGCGTCGGCCAGCCCGTCGGGTGTCACCCGGATGAGTTGGACCGATCTGCGTGATCACCCGTTGGTGATGTTCCGGCCGGGGTACGACCTGCGGGAGACGACGTTGGCGGCCTGCCGGCAGGCGGGGTTCGAGCCGCGGTTCGCGGTCGAGGGCGGCGAGATGGACGCCGTGCTGCGGTTCGTGGAGGTGGGGTTGGGGGTGGCGGTCGTGCCGAGCACGGTGCTGGCGACGCGGTCGCTGCACGGGACGCCGCTGGCGCCGACGACCACCCGCACGGTGGCCCTGGCGCACCGCACCGACGTCGCGCCGACGTCCGCCGGGCGTGCGTTCCAGAGCGTGCTGCTGGCGTTCCTGCGCGGGGCGGAAATGCCTTCGGGGGTGCACCTGGTGGAGCCGTAGGGTCTCGGTTCGTGCTGATCCGACGCGAGACCGAGGCCGACATCGAGACGATCCACGACGTGACCGAGGCGGCGTTCGCCGCGAGACCCGGCGGGGAGGCGCGGCTGGTGGGCGAGCTGCGGGCCGACCCGGGGTGGATCCCGGCGCTGTCGCTGGTGGCCGAGGTGGGTGGCGCGGTGGTCGGGCACGTGGTGTGCACGCGCGGCGCCGTCGGGGGTGGGCCCGCCCTGGGGCTCGGGCCGTTGAGCGTGCTCCCCTCGCACCAGCGCTCCGGCGTGGGCAAGGCCCTGGTGCACACCGTCCTGGGCGCCGCGGACGCCCTGTCCGAGCCCGTGGTCGTGCTGCTGGGCGACCCGGGGTACTACTCCCGCTTCGGCTTCCGGCTCGCCTCGACGTACGGCATCACCCCGCCGGACGACGCCTGGGCACCCCACTTCCAGGTCCGCACCCTGAGCGCCTACACGCCCGCGGTGACCGGTCCCTTCAGCTACGCCGCCCCCTTCGACAACCTCTGACCTCCGCGCGTGTCCTACCTCCGGAACACCCGTGTCCTACGTTCGGAACGCGAGAGTCCTACGTTCAGGACGCGAGAGTCCTACGTTCGCGTACCCCGAGTTGAACGCTCAGGACGCCCGGCCCGTGTCGTGAGCGTTCAACTCGGGCGTTC
>NZ_JBFAAX010000110.1:0-15798 GCF_040639995.1 Actinosynnema sp. NPDC023658
GCGGCGGCGGACCCGCGGGCGGCGCCGGCGGGGGCTGCTCGGTCATCGCCTTCAGCTCCTGCGGCGTGACGCCGAACAGCTGGGCCTGGGTCTCCAGCACCTGGTCGGTGAGGCGCATGTCGTCGCCGAGCGCGTTCTCCACGATCCCGGCCTGCCGGCGCGCGGCCTCGGCCACGGCCTGCCTCAACGTCCCCATCAGGGCGGCGGCCAGCGCCTGCGGCGGTCGGCGCATGGCCTGGTCGGTCAGCCGGATGTCCTTGATCGCGCCGGACGGGCCCGCCACGACCGTCACGGCCCGGTCCGGCGAGGTGGCCACGGCCTCCATCGCGGCCAGCTCCTGCTGCATCTGCCCGATGCCGGAGAACTGCCGGTCGACCCGGTGCAGCCTGGACTGGAACTGCTCGAACTGGGCGACGAGCTGGTCGAACTCGGCCGACACGACAAGACCTCCGGGGTTTCCTGGCACGCGCGGTGGCGAATGAGCGGGACTCATAGTGGCAAGCGGACGGCTCGTTCCGCGCCCGAACGGGGGAAAAGAGGCGAGCGGCACGGAACCGGGTCCGATCGGCGGGTACCTCGCCACCGTGCCTGTTCGGGAGCATCGGTGGGTGACCAGACGACTCCGTGCAGTGATGACCCTCACCCTCGGTCTGTCCCTCCTCGCCCTTCCGGGCGTCGCCCACGCGCAGTCCGCGCCCTGCTTCGACCCGAACGCGCCCACCACGGTGGAGGAGCAGCGGTTGGACGACCGGCTCACGCCGACCGGGCCGGAGGTCGGGCCCGAGCTGGTGCGGTTGGCCGGGTTCTCCGACGACGTCAGCGGCTTCACGACCCGGTTGTGCGAGCCGGTGTCCCGTTCGCAGGCCCTCCCGCTGGCGCTCGCCGCCGGGACGGAGCTGTGGCGGTCGGCGGTGCGACGGGCGCAGTCGCCGCAGGACTGGGACTCCTACGACGACCGGCCGCTGTACTGGGCGCGGCTGCTGGTCACCAGGGCGCTGCGGCAGTGGCAGCCGCGGGGGTGGCAGCTCGGCGCGACCGACCGGGCGCGGTTGGTCGACGCGTTCGACCGCACCTCCCGGGGCGTGCAGGACGTGCGGTTCGCGGACGGCGTGCGGCGGATCGCGGTCACCGGGTTCGACCCGTTCCAGCTCAGCGGCACGTCCGTGCGGCGCAGCAACCCGGCGGGCGCGGCGGCGCTGCAGCTCGACGGGAAGGTGATCGACACGCCGTCCGGGCGGGTGGTGGTGGAGGCCGCCGTGCTGCCGGTGCTGTGGGGCGCGTTCGACCGGGGGATCGTGGAGCGGTTCTACGGCACGGCGCTCGCCGCGCGGCCCGACGCGCTGGTCACGATCAGCCAGGGCCGGCCGGGGCGGTTCGACGTCGAGCGGTGGGCCGGCCGGTGGCGCGGCGGCTTCCCGGACAACGACGACGTGTCGGCGCGCGGTGTCGTGCCGGACGCGGCGGGGTGGCCGCAGCCGGCGCTGGAGTTCATCGAGACGACGTTGCCGCACCAGCGCATGGTCGACGCCGGGACCACGCCGTTCCCCGTGCTGTTCAACCGCGAGTTCTGCGAGTGGCCGGTCGGCACGACGCCCGGCACCGGCACGCCGAGCTGCCGCACCGACGAGCCGACGCCGGGTGCCGCCGCGGCGAGCGGCAGCGGCGGCGACTACCTGTCCAACGAGTCGATGTACCGGGCGAACCGGCTGCGGCTGGGCCTGTCGGCCACCGCGACCGCGGGCGGTCACCTGCACACGCCGGTGCTCGGCCAGCCCGCCGACCCGGCGGCGCTCACCGACGCGGCGTTCGAACAGGAGCGCCGCGCCATCTCCGACCAGGTGGTCGCGCTGGTGTCAGTAACCTGACCGACGTGAGGGGCTGGCGGGCGGCGGTCGTGGCACTGTCCGCGCTGTCGCTCGCCGCCTGCACGGTCCCGGTCGAGGGCGTTCCGGACGCCCAGGTCGTCCGCCCCTCCCTCACGCCGGGCTCCGACCAGCTGCCGAAGGCCGGCCAGTGCACGGACACCGGCCTGGAGGTCCTCGACTGCGCGACCGAGCACGAGGCCGAGGTCACCGAGGTCGGCCGGCTCGACGGCCTGGACGAGGCCTACCCGAACGACCGCGACCTGCGCCGCGCCGCCCTGCCGCCGTGCCGCGCCGCGCTCACCGCGTACCTGGGCAGCCCCGACCACGACGCCACCCGCCTCCGGGCCCGGGCGTTCTGGCCGAGCCGCGACGGGTGGGCCAGGGGCGACCGCTGGCGCGTGTGCGCGGTGGTCGAGTTCAAGCCGGACGGCAGCGGGGTGCGGCGCAAGGGCAGCGCGAAGGACCTGCTGAAGGTGGCCGGGTTCGGCACCGTGCAGCTGTGCGCGACCGCGTCGCCGGGGCAGGCCAAGGACGCCGGGATCACCGCCTGCGACCAACCGCACCGGGCCGAGGCCGTCCCCGGCGTACTCACGCTGGGTAACCCCCAGGATCCCGCGCCTTCACCCGACCAGGTGAACACCAAGGCGGCCGACCACTGCGCGAAGGCCGTGACGAACTACGTCGGCGCCCGGCGGGAGGACGTCTTCGCTTCCTGGCGGGCGTTCGGCAGCCAGGCGTGGTCCGAGGGCTACACGTCGGTGGTCTGCTACGCCGAGGCGACGCGTCCGTTCAGCGGCCGGCTGTGGGGCCTGGGGACGAACCCCCTCCCCGCCTGACCACACCGACCCACAGGCTGTGCACAGATCCATCCACAACCTGTGGACAACTAGCGCCGTCGCCAGGCCAGCACCACCAGCACCACGCCCACCAGAACGGGCCCGCCGCTCTCGAACACCGGCCTGAGCACCGGCAAGAACGGGAGGGTACCCACTTCGAACAAGACCGAAGCGGTCAACGCGGTCACCCCGGCGGTCAGGGGCGCGGCTGGGGACAGCTTCCCCAGAGACACCAGACCCACCAGCAGTCCCGCGAGTCCCAGCACCACCAGCCCGCGCAGCCGCACCTCGTCGAACTGGTCCAGCGCGTAGCCCCACGCGAGGGCGCCGACACCCGCGGCGACGGCCCCGAGCACGAACCCGCCGAGGTGCCACCACGCCGACACCCGTGGCCGCGACCGCCCCGCCGCACGCTCGACCGGGTGGTACCGCACGGCCTGGGGACGCGGCCCGAACTCCGCTTCCGACGGTCGGTCGTAGTGCAGACCGCCGAGGAAATCGTCCTGCTGGGTCATCCCTCCTTGGTACCTCCGGACGTACCGGAAGTCACCCGGAGCAACCAAAACGAGACCCGGTGGACGCCGTTGGCCACCGGGTCTCGCGCCGAGAGAACTCCTCCGCCGGGATCAGCCGAGGCGGAGCTTGAGGGCCTCCAGCTCGTCGCGCAGCGAGGTCGGCACCTTCTCCCCGATCTTGGCGAACCACTCCTCGATCATCGGGATCTCGGCCCGCCACTCGTCGGCGTCGAACGCCAGCGCGGCCTCGATGTCCTCGTGCGGGGCGTCCAGGCCGGACAGGTCCAGCTCGGACGCGGTCGGCACGTGCCCGATCGGGGTCTCCACCGCGGCGGCCTTGCCCTCGATGCGCTCGACGGCCCACTTCAGCACCCGCGAGTTCTCACCGAACCCGGGCCACAGGAACCGCTTGTCCTCGCCCCGGCGGAACCAGTTGACGTAGAAGATCTTCGGCAGCTTGTCCGCGTCGGCCGACTTGCCGGTGTCGATCCAGTGCTGGAAGTAGTCACCGGCGTGGTAGCCGATGAACGGCAGCATCGCCATCGGGTCGCGGCGCACGACGCCGGTCTTGCCGACGGCCGCGGCGGTCGTCTCGCTGGACAGCGTCGCGCCCATGAACACGCCGTGCTGCCAGTCGCGCGACTCGGTGATCAGCGGCACGGTGGTGGCGCGGCGACCGCCGAAGAAGATGGCCGAGATCGGGACGCCGTTCGGGTCCTCCCACTCGGGGGCCTTGATGTCGCACTGGTCGATCGGGGTGCAGTAGCGCGAGTTCGGGTGCGACGACAGCTCGTCGCCGCCGGGCGTCCAGTCCTGCTTCTTCCACGAGGTCAGGTGCGCGGGCGGCTCGCCCATGCCCTCCCACCACACGTCGCCGTCGTCGGTCAGCGCGACGTTGGTGAACAGCGAGTTCCCCTTCTCGATGGTCCGCATCGCGTTGGGGTTGGTGTGGTAGTCGGTGCCGGGCGCGACGCCGAAGAAGCCGTTCTCCGGGTTCACCGCGTACAGCCGGCCGTCCTCCCCGAACCGCATCCACGCGATGTCGTCGCCCAGGGTCTCGACCTTCCAGCCGGGGATGGTCGGCTCCAGCATGGCCAGGTTGGTCTTGCCGCAGGCGCTGGGGAACGCCGCCGCGATGTAGTAGGCCTTCTGCTCCGGCGAGGTGAGCTTGAGGATCAGCATGTGCTCGGCCAGCCAGCCCTCGTCGCGCGCCATCACCGAGGCGATGCGCAGCGAGTAGCACTTCTTGCCCAGCAGCGCGTTGCCGCCGTAGCCCGAGCCGAACGACCAGATCATCCGCTCCTCGGGGAACTGGGTGATGTACTTGGTCTCGTTGCACGGCCACGGCACGTCGGCCTGGCCCGGCTCCAGCGGCGCACCGATCGAGTGCAGCGCCTGGACGAAGTCGGCGTCGCGCCCGAATCGCTTCAGCGCCTTCGTGCCCATGCGGGTCATGATGTGCATCGAGACCACGACGTACTCGGAGTCGGTGATCTCCACGCCCAGCATCGGCTTCTCGGCGTCGAGCGGACCCATGCAGAACGGGATCACGTACATCGTCCGACCGCGCATGCACCCGCGGTACAGCTCGGTCATGATCCCCTTCATCTCGGCGGGATCCATCCAGTTGTTCGTCGGGCCCGCGTCCTGCGGGTCCACGGAACAGATGAAGGTGCGCTCCTCGACCCGCGCCACATCGGTCGGATCCGATGCCGCCCAGAACGAGTTGGGTTTCTTCTTCAGCGGGACGAAGGTGCCCGCGTCCACCAGCTTGGCAGTGAGCCGGTTCCACTCGTCCTGGGAGCCGTCGGCCCACACGACCTCGTCGGGGCAGGTCAGCTCGGCGACCTCGTGCACCCAGGACAGCAGGCGCGGGTGGTCGGTGGGTGCCTGGTCGAGACCGGGAATGGTCACTGCCGTCATCTCGTCTCGTCTCCTAGCTGAGCGCCAGCCCACGTCGGACGCCGTTGTCCTGGGTGGGACGTCCTCGGGAATGGCTCCGCCCGCCCGGTGGAGGGCGTGCCGATTAAGGGGATAGACGGAGGTTAGCCGGGTTAATCCTCGGTAACGCACATCCGACCTGTCGGCTGGCTCACAAAACCGATTCGGGAATCGATTCAGCACCCGATCACCCCAAATCACCCTGTGACCTGGGCTTTAGTTCACGGAATGCAAGGCCGCCACGGTGCGTCGATCACCACACCATCGGGTGCCGAAACGGTAACTTATGAGAGCGCTCTCATGACTGAGCGCAAGAATTGCTGCGACGAATTGACCGGATTTCTCAACCGTTTCAGGAACCGCGGGTGGCACGATTCAGTCGACGCGGCGGGGCGCTGCGGGGCGGTCACCCGTCGAGGCGCCGGTAGTACCGGACCTGGGGGAACGGGGTGAACCCCGCGCGTTCGTAGGTCCGGCGCGCGGCCGCGTGGCCGGGGTCGCCGCCGGTGCCGACGACGGCGAGCGCGACGCCCGCCCGGCGGAGCAGGTCGAGGGCGAGGTCGGTGAGGGCGGACCCGATGCCCTGCCGCTGGTGCTCCGGGTCGACGGCCAGCATGTGGATCTCGCCGTCCTCGACGCGGACCGCGACGAACCCGACCGCGCGGTCCTGCCGCTCGGCCACCCACACGGCCGTCGCGTCGTCCCGGCAGACGGCCTCGACGGCCTCGGCCTGCGTCGACTCCCAGTCCGGGAACAGCGCCCGGTAGATCGGCCCGCCCAGGACGGCGCGGAACGAGTCGAACACCGGCGCCCAGGCGCGGAGCGAGAACTCCACGACGGTGGCGATGTCGTCGGACGTCAGCGGGCGGATCACCATGCGGCCATCATCGCGACCGGCGCGCGATCACCGCACCCGGTTTCGCCGCCGGTCCGCCACGGCCGGGGCGGACGTCGCCGCACGGCGGACGGCGGTCCGGGAAAGCGCTCCGGGACCGCCGGACAAGTGATTGCACCGATGTCGGACCGCCGGGAAGGGAGCACGCTCCGAAGCAGGATCTTCCCTGCTACCGGAGGTGAGCACGTGCGTCGAGTCATCGGAGTCTTGGCCGCGCTCGGTCTGGCCCTGCTCGTACCCGTCCCCGCGGCGAACGCCGCGACCAGCACGCCCGTCGTCTTCGTCCACGGCTACACCGGCAACGCGTCGAACTGGGTCACGGCCCAGTCCGTGTTCCGCTCGGCCGGGTGGTCGAGCGACCGCCTGTTCGCCTACGAGTACAACTCCTACGGCGACAACGTCGCCAACGCCCGCGGCCTGGCCACGTTCGTCGACCGGGTGAAGTCGCAGACCGGCCAGGCGAAGGTGGCGATCGTCAATCACTCGATGGGTGGCCTGGTCAGCCAGTACTACCTGAAGGTGCTCGGCGGCAACACCAACGTCAGCCACCTGGCCTCGATCGCGGGCGCGAACCACGGCACGACGGCCGCCGGCGCGTGCCTGGCGTTCATCACGTGCCAGCAGATGTACCCGGGCTCGTCGTTCATCGGCCAGATCAGCAGCGGCGACGAGACGCCCGGCAGCACCCGTTACGCGACGTGGTACTCGCCGTGCGACGGCGTCATCCTGCCCTACACCAGCACGCCGCTGAGCGGGGCGACGAACAACTACGTGCTCTGCCAGAACCACATCGGGTTCCTCGCGGACACGCTCGTGCTGTCGCAGATCGCGAGCTTCGTGAGGTCCTGACCCGCGCGCGCCGTCACCGGTCAGTTGGGGCTGATCCACTGGCCGGTGACGGAGTCGATCCGCACGACGCCCGAGACGGTGACCTTCTGCTCCGACCAGGCCTCGTCGCTGTCGGGCGTGTACTTGCCGTCCTCACCGATGCGGCCGTGCTGGACCTCGGTCCACTCGTCGTCGCCGGTGTGCCGGGACACCGTGACTTCACCGTCCTGGGTGATCTCGGTGGCCAGGTCGGCCTTGCCGTCGCCGTCCGCGTCGGTGAACAGCCAGGTGTCGCCGTCCTCGTCCTTGACCACGGCGGTGTCGGCGCGGCCGTCACCGTCGGTGTCCTCGGTCGCGGGGCCGACGTTCTGGTCCGCGCCGTCCTCGGTGTCGACGACGATGGTCTTGCCGGCGTTCGTGTTGGTCTGCTGGCTGTGGTCGTCCGACGGCTCGACCGCGACCCACTCGCCGGAGTCCTCGTCGAACTCGGCCTGGTCGACGAGGTCGCCATCGGCGTCGAACGTGCTCATCAGGTCGGCCTGGCCGTCACCGTCGGTGTCGCTGAACGCGAGGTGCCCGCCGTCGTCGGTCTCCACGACCGCGCTCTCCTCGACCCCGTCCTGGTCGAGGTCGTAGGTCGCCTCGGCGGTGTACTCCTCGTCGCCGACCGTGACCTTCAGCTCGCCGTCGGCCGCGCCTGTCTCGTCGATGTACACCGTGTCCCACCCTCCTGCGTCCTGTACCGGTTGGACTCACGTTATGCCTGTTCGGTTCCCCCGGGGAAGTTCCCGCGCCGAGGTCACGCGCGGTCGCGCACGGCCCGGATGCGGGCCAGCAGCTCGTCGACCTTCGCCCGGCCGGCGGTCAGCTCGGCCAGCCGGCGCGTGACCGCCTGCAACGCGCGGGTGCGCTCGCCGGCCTCCATCCGCAGCGCCTTGTCGACCTCGCGCAGCTCCGCCTCGATCGCGTCGACCCGCTTGCCCAACGCGTCGTCCAGCGCCAGCGACAGCTGCTGCTCGGCCTCGATCAGCTGCTCCGCGACCAGCTGGTCCACAGTGGACCTGGCGTCCGCGATGGCGTCCGACAGCCACTGCTTGAGGTGCTGCTTGTCGGCCGAGTGCTTCCTGGTCCGGGCCATCCACCAGCCCGCGCCCAGGCCCAGCGCGATGGTCACCGGCAGCACGATCGGGTTCAGCGCCGCCACCCCGAGCCCGGCCAGCGGCAACGCCGCCAACCGGCCCGCGCCCAGCCCGCCGGACACGCCCATGAACACCAGCAGCTTGTCCTCGGCGGTCGGCACCCGCTTCTCCGGCGGACGCAGCACGACCGGCGGCGTCACGCCCCGCGCGAACTGGCTGCGGATCACGGCCAGCTCCTCCGGGGAGAACAGGTCGGCCAGCGCCGAGTCGGCCACCCGGGACAGCCGCGCACCCAGCCCCGCGCTGATCCGCCCGGACACCACCTGCAACGCCGCGTCGACCTGCTGCGGCAACGTCGCCAGCTGCTCGCGCGACGCCGAGTCGATGGCCGTGCGGAACCACGTCTGCACGTCCCGCACCTGCCTGCTGACCTCGTGCGCGCCCTCGACCCGCGCCCGCTGCACCTCGCCGCGCAGCCGCACCTGCCAGCTCCGGGTGGACGAGCGGCGCTGCGAGTTCAGCTCGTCGCGCCGTTCGCGCAGCGTCTCGGCTTCCTCCTCGCCCGACGACAGCGCGCGCTTGTCCGCCTCACCGCGCGCGATCAGCTCGTCCAGCACGGTGGCCAGCGCGCGCAGCCCGTTGGCCTCACCGAGCATCGCCGCCCGGCCGACCACCAGCTCCTGCAACGCCTCCTGCAACGCGCCGATGCCGGACCGCTCGCGCAGCATCGCCGCCGCGTCCGGGTTGGGCGCGTTCGCCGCCAGCTCGAACATCCGCGACGACACCGGGTGGAACGTGGCGCCGCGGAACCGGGGCGCGTGCTCGGCCAGCAGCGCCTGGTCGGCCTCCAGCACCTGCCGCCAGCCCCGGTACTGGTCGACCTTGGCCAGCGCGAACACCACGGTCTCGACGCGTTCACCGACCGTGCGGAGGAAGTCCAGCTCCCCGCGCGTGAACGGGGCCGAGGCGTCGACCACGAACAGCAGCGCCGTCGCGGTCGCGGCGGCCTCGGCGGCCAGCTCGCCGTGCACGGAGTCGAGCCCGCCGACCCCAGGGGTGTCGACGACCGACAGCCGTTCGAGCAGGGGGATGGGCGCGTCGACCTCCACGTACCGGGGCGGCAGCATGCCCTCGGGCAGCTCGTGCGCCGCCGACACCCAGTTCACGATCTCGGACCGCTCGAACGGCACCGGCGACATCGACCCGGCGTAGCAGGCGCGGGCCGACCACTGCTCGCCGTGCCGGAACACCAGGTAGGTCGCGGTGGCCACCTCGGCGTCGACCGGCGACAGGCCCGGCGTCGCCAGCAGGGCGTTGACCAGGGAGCTCTTGCCCCGGTTCGTCTCCCCGACGACGACCACCGACGCGGGACCGGCCCGGCGGGTCTCCACGAACGTCGCGGCCGACGGGTCCAGCGTGCGGACCAGGTTCGTCAGCTTCTCCCTGGTCTGCCGGACGACCTGCGGCAGCGTGCTCATCGGGCCGTGTAGACGGTGACGATCGGGGCGCGCAACGTCCGCCCCCGATCCGCGAACCCGACCACCTCGGTCTCGGCCACCACGCCGTCCAGCGACGGGTCCTGGGTCGGCACCGTGCCGCCGGCCTCGTGCCGCGACGGGTCGAACCGCTCGCCGTCGGGCCGCAGCGGTGTCACCCCGATGGCGGCCAAGCCCTCTTCGAGCCGTTCCACGACACCCGCGCTGCGGGCGCGGTCCAGCGCGTACAGGCAGAGCTGCACCAACGCGCGCCGCTCGGCCAGCGCCTGGTCGAGCAGCTCGTCGGCGATGGTGGTCTCCAGCGTCACCGCCGGCGGGTGGGTCTCCACAGCGTGCTCGGACGCCGCGCCGCCCGGTTCCGTTCCGCTCATCGCCGTCCCCGCAGTTGTTGCCAGATCAGGAAGTACGCCCGGTGCACCACGTGCGCCACCCGGCTCTGCGCCGGCGTGGCGCCGAACGACGCGAAGGAGCGCCACCAACCGGCCCGCTCCAGCGCGTAGGCCATCAGCTCCTGCGGCGGCCGACCCGGCCGGCCGAGCTGCTCCGCGACGTCCGGCGAGCTGCCGAACCGCAGCACCTCTTCCACCAGGTCGTTCGGCATCGCCACGGCACCGGACGCGACCAGCGTCAACGCCTCCAGCAGCCGCAGCTGGTGCGCCTCGGGCTTGGCCAGCAGCACCTCGATGGCGTCGTGCACGCGCTGCCGCTCGTTCGGGTCGCCGGACGCGGCGGCCAGCGAGGTCACCGAGGCGAGCGCGGCGGCGGCCTTGATCCCGTCGGCCCGCGACCGGAACACCGCGTTGAGCTTCGCGCGCACGCCGTCCAGCCCGGAGGCGTCGAGCAGCTTGCGGCGCAGCGCGCCGGCGGTGATGCCCGGTTCGGCGTCCACGGCTTCGAGCGCCTTGCGGATGCCGTACAGGTCGAGCTTCTCCAGCAGCCGGGTGCGGGTGCCGACCGGCACGTCGCACTCCCAGCTCACGAACAGGTCGGCCGAGATCAGCATGGTCTCGCGGGTCGCGTCGTCCAGCTCGGCCAGCTTGCGCAGCGCGTCGGCGTCGCCCGAGGTGAAGCCGCCGGTCTCGGTGGACTCGGCCACCAGGCCGATCACCGGCAGCACGTCCGCCACCCGCGGCTTGAGGGTGTGCGCCTGGCGCTCCGCGAGCAGCACGGCGGCCTGCCACGTGTCGCCGCCGGAGCCCTCGACCGTCTCGGCGGCGATGGTGTCGGCCTTGTTCAGCACGGCGATCGCGTTCACCGGGCCCGCCTCGCGGCTCGCCGTGGCGGCGGTGAACGCGGCCAGCGCCTGCTGGTCGTCCGCCCGCACGCCCTGCGTCACGACGTACAGCACGGCCTCCGCGCCGGCCACCGCGTTGCGCGACACCGGGTCCAGGCCGTCGGCGTCGGACACCGCGCCGAGCAGCGCCTCG
Source organism: Actinosynnema sp. NPDC023658 (assembly GCF_040639995.1). Taxonomy (NCBI): domain Bacteria; kingdom Bacillati; phylum Actinomycetota; class Actinomycetes; order Pseudonocardiales; family Pseudonocardiaceae; genus Actinosynnema; species Actinosynnema sp. NPDC023658. The sequence continues at coordinate 10,943 of NZ_JBFAAX010000110.1, forward strand.
GTGCGCGCCACCGACGCGGCGTCCAGCGAGCCGAGGCCGGGGGTGTCGATCACGGTCAGGTCCCGCAGCACCGCGTTGGTCAGGTACGCCTCGACGTGCGACACGCGTTCGACGTCCACGCCCAGGTCGGGCGGGATCGAGCCGTTGGCCTCGAACGGCAGCACCTGCTTGCGGCCGTCGGTGAACACCACCTCGATGCGGTCCACCGTGCCGTACTGGAAGCGGGTCACCAGCCGGGTGCACTCGCCCACGTCCGTCGGCGCGACCCGCCGGCCGATCAGCGCGTTCACCAAGGTCGACTTGCCCGACTTGATCCGGCCGGCGACGGCGACCTGCAACGGCGCGGACAGCCGGCGCAGCACCTCGCGGAACCCCGCCGCGGTCGTCGGTGACACCTGCGGCTGGAGGCCGACGCAGAGGTTCGCCACCGCCGCCGAGAGCGGACCGGCGAGCTGCGGGGCCTGCGTCGTCACGCCGGAGATCGTGCCACGTCAGGGTGGTGCCCGGTTTGCGAACGTCGGACCCGGGGTATTTCCGCGACCGACGAGGGAGGTCCGCCATGGAACAGGGATATGCGGTGTTCCTGCTGCTCGGCGTGGTTCTGGTGCTCATCGACGGGCAGATGATCTATCGCAGCGGCCGGGGGTACATGAGCCGGGCGTACGGCGACCCCGAGGCGGCCAGGTCGATGACCCGCCTCGCCACGGTGCTGTTCCACCTGGTGGTGCTCGGGATGCTCGCCATCGTGTCGATCATCAACATCCAGACCGGCGACCCGGTCAAGGACGTGGTGGTCAAGCTCGGCGTGATGCTCCTGGTCCTGGCGCTGGTGCACGCGGTGACCATGATGATCCTGGGCCGCATCCGCGACCGGCAGCTCCAGCAGCAGCTGGCCGACGAGATGTCCGAGGAGCACCGCCAGTACGAGCAGCAGCGCGCGGTGCCGCCGCAGACGCGCGTCGAGCCGGTGCGCGGCGCACCCGCCCCGAGGCTCGAGGACAAGATCGACCCGACCCAGATCAAGACCACCCGGTAGGGCGCCCGGCGCCAGAGGTGGGTTCATCCGCCTGGAGGACTAGGCGGAGGTCAGCCCGTGGCGCGACGCGCGGCACTTCGACCGCTGCCTAACCTGGTGACGTGCGGCGGCTGAGCCTGTGGATGCGAGCGCACCCGGTCTTCGGGGATTCCCTGATGGCCGGGTTGCTGCTCGTCTTCGACCTGGGCACGGCGATCAGCGCGAGCAACTCGGTACCGGGTTCCACGCTGCTGTTCGTCGGCGCGATGATGATCGTGCCGGTCGTGTTCCGCCGGAAGTACCCGCTGGGCTCGTCGTACGTGATCCTGTTCGGCGGCGCGGTCCAGCTGCTCACCCACGGCAACCTGTACGACGGGATGCCGTTCCGGCTGGCGGACTTCGCGCTGGCCACCGCGCTGTACACGATGGTGGCGTACGTCGGCAGGCGGCAGGGCCTGCTGTACGCGATCTGGCTGGCCGTCGGCACCTTCGTGTGGGCCGTGTGGCGCATGGGCACGAACGGCGAGACGGCGTTCATGGTGTTCGTCATCGCGGTCGTGTTCGGGTTCAGCTGGGCGATGGGCGAGTTCGTCGGCGCCCGCCGCGCCTACAACCGGGAGCTGGAGCAGCGGCTCAAGCTGCTGGAGACCGAGCGCGACCAGCAGGCGCGGATCGCGGTGGGCGAGGAGCGGTCCCGGATCGCCCGCGAGCTGCACGACGTGGTCGCGCACGCGGTGAGCGTGATGGTGGTGCAGGCCGACGGCGCGGGTTACGCGATCAGGACCAACCCGGACCTGGCCGAGGCCGCGGTGCGGACCATCGCGGACACCGGGCGGCAGGCGTTGACCGAGCTGCGGCGGCTGCTGGGCGTGCTGCGGTCGGAGGACCGGTCCGGCACCCAGTGGATGCCCCAGCCCGACGCCGGCGACCTGCACGAGCTGGCCGAGAACTGCCGGGCCGCCGGGCTGCCCGTGGCGCTGGGGACGTTCGGCGACCTGGACGCGTTGCCCGCCGGCCTGGGCCTGGGCATCTACCGGATCGTCCAGGAGGCGCTGACCAACACGCTCAAGCACGCGGGGTCCGGCGCCTCGGCCACCGTCCGCGTCACCCAGGAGGGTGATCAGGTGGTGGTGGAGGTGACCGACGACGGGTTCGGCACGCCGCACGACCTGGTCGCGGTGTCCGGCGGCAACGGCCTGATCGGCATGCGCGAGCGCGCGGGCGTGCTCGGCGGCACGTTGGAGGCGGGCCCCAACCCGGGTGGCGGCTGGCGGGTCCGCGCCGTGCTCCCGCTCGTCCCGGCATAAGGTGCCCGTCGGCTACGAAAGGTGACAGTGTGATCCGGGTACTGCTGGTGGACGACCAGGAGCTCATGCGGATGGGCTTCCGGATGGTGCTCGGCGCGCAGGAGGACGTCGACGTCGTGGGTGAGGCCGCCAACGGGCTCGACGCGGTGCAGCTGGCCGACCGGCTGCGCCCCGACGTGGTGCTGATGGACGTGCGGATGCCCGTGCTGGACGGGGTCGAGGCGACCAAGCGGATCGCGGACGCGGGCACCGCGAAGGTCCTCGTGATGACCACGTTCGACCTGGACGAGTACGCGTTGTCGGCGCTGCGCAACGGCGCGTCCGGGTTCCTGCTGAAGGACACGCCGCCCGGCGACCTGGTGTCGGCGCTGCGCGCGGTGGCCAGCGGTGACGCGGTGGTGTCGCCTTCGGTGACGAAGCGGCTGCTGAGCCGGTTCCTCGGTGAGGGCGGCGGCGAGCTGCGGGACGCGGCGGTGCTGGAGGCGCTGACCGAGCGGGAGCGCGAGGTGCTCGTGCTGATCGCCAAGGGGCTGTCGAACACCGAGATCGCGCGGAAGCTGTTCCTGTCCGAGGCGACGGTGAAGACGCACGTCGGGCGCATCCTGGCGAAGCTCGAACTCCGGGACCGCGTGCAGGCCGTCGTGCTGGCGTACGAGACGGGGCTGGTCCGGCCCGGCGACGTCTGATCCCGGGCGTCTGATCCCGGACACCCGGTCCCAGGCGTCCGACCGGCGCGGGGGAATCACCCGAACGCTCCACGTCCTTGGTCCTCCCGCGCTCGTTGGGCGGGGGACGACTCCGACGACGTGGGGGAATTCGGATGAGAAAGCTGTTGATCGGGTCGGCGGTCGCCGTCCTGGTCGTGTCCACCGGTGCGCCGGCGGTCGCCGTCGACGGCACGCTGCCCGGCGGGATCGGGATCGCGGTGGACGTCGAGACCCCGTTACCCGACACCGTGGTGCCCAAGGGCACGGTCACGGTCGTCGGCACCGCGTCGGTGGGCACGAAGCGGGCCGCGCCGACGACGGCGCTGGTCTACGTGCTGGACAGCTCCGGCAGCCTCACCCAGGCCGGGTGGCAGGCCGAGAAGGACGCCGTGGCCGGGTTCCACCGGCAGGTGGCGCAGCAGCCGCACCTGGGGATCGGCACCGCCGGTCTGGTCGCGTTCGCCACGGTGGCGCGGACCGAGTGGGTCGGCCCTGCCGCGAGCCCGGACTTCCAGAGCAGGCTGCAGGCGATGCCGTGGCACGACGGCAGCACCAACTTCACCGCCGGGTTGCGCGAGGGCACGAAGACCGCGAGCGCGATGACCGAGCCGCGGACGATCGTGGTCTTCCTGTCCGACGGTCGCGACAACCACCCGCTCGAGGACTTCGAGGGCGCGTTGGCCGCGGTGCCCGAACGGGTGGACTTCCACACCGTCGCGTTCGGCCCGGACGCGAGCTGCGGCACCGGTTCGCGGAGCCTGAAGAGGATGGCCGACGCGACCGGGGGCACCTGCGTCCAGGCCGCCGGCTTCGAGGACCTGCCCGCCGCGCTGGGCACGCTGTTCCCCTCCGAGCTGCACCACCTGACGCTGACCGTGGACGGCGGTCCGGAGCTGCCGATCACCGACGTCACGCCCGCCCTGCCCCAGCCGGGGCCGAAGCAGGTCCGCTACACCGTCGAGACCCCGCCGCTGGACGTGGGCGACCACCCGTTGTGCGTCACCGCCCACGGCAGCGACCACGGGGGTCCGGGCACGGTCACCGACTGCACCAACGTGATCATCCTCGAACCGACGAGCACCACCACGCCGACGAGCACCACCTCGGCCCCGCCGACCACACCGCCACCCGCGGCGGCCCGGCCCGGCAACCGCCAGGTCAGCGTCATCCCGCGCGGCGGCGTCGACACCGGTGACGGCACGGTGACGCGGTGACCGCGCGCCACCGCCTGTGGGTCGCCGTCGCCGTCCTGGCCGCCCTGCTCACCGCGGGGCTGCTCCTGGTCCCCGGTGACGACCCGGCGCCGCAGGCCGCCGCACCGACGTCGACGTCCGCCACGCCCGCGGTGTCCGGGCAGGCGCCGGTCGAGGTGCGCATCCCGGCCATCGACGCCCGCTCCAGCCTGGTCCCGCTGGGCGTCAACGCGGACGGCACGGTCGAGGTCCCGCCGGTCGACCAACCGCTCCAGGCGGGCTGGTACCGGCACGGTCCCGCCCCCGGCGACGTCGGCCCCGCCGTGCTGCTCGGCCACGTCGACGGCGGCGGCCGGCCCGGCGTCTTCCACCGCCTCTCCGAGCTGACCGCCGGCGACCTGGTCGAGGTCACCCGCCACGACCTGACCGCGGCGACGTTCACCGTGCGCCGGGTGGACCGCGTGGCCAAGCGGGACTTCCCCACGGACGCCGTCTACGGCGAGACCGCCACGCCGCAGCTGCGGCTGATCACCTGCGGCGGAGCCTTCGACCAGGCCACCGGCGACTACGAGGACAACGTCATCGTCTACGCCGAGCTGACCTGAGGACCCGGCGGGGGGCCAGTCGACCGCCC
>NZ_JBFAAX010000111.1:0-7044 GCF_040639995.1 Actinosynnema sp. NPDC023658
CCCACCGAACCCGCCTGCACACCGTCCACGTCGGACGCGCCGGCCACCTCGGTGATGCGTCGCGCGCCCGGCCGGCGGGGGTCGCCGTCGTACAGCGCGTCGACGTCGGAGAGCAGGAACAGCGCGTCCGCGCCGACCAGGTGCGCCACCAGCGCGGCCAGCCGGTCGTTGTCGCCGAACCGGATCTCCTCGGTGGCCACCGTGTCGTTCTCGTTCACCACGGGCACCGCGCCCAGCGCCAGCAGCCGCGAGAACGTGCGCTGCGCGTTGCGGTAGTGCGAGCGCCGCACCACATCGTCCGCGGTCAGCAGCACCTGCCCGACGGTCAGCGAGAACCGCCCGAACGAGTTCGCGTACGCGTGCGCCAGCGCGAGCTGCCCGACGCTCGCCGCGGCCTGCTGGGTGGCCAGGTCACGGGGTCGCCTGGTCACGCCCAGCGGCGCGAGACCAGCCGCGATCGCGCCCGACGACACCAGCACCACCTGGCTGCCCGCCGCGCACCGCGTCGCGACCGCGTCCACCAGGGCGTCCAGCCGCGACCGGTCCAACCCGCCCTCGGCGGTGGTCAGCGACGAAGACCCGACCTTCACCACGACCCGGGACGCCGCGGACACCGCCTGCCGGGCCTGCGACGCCGCCACCGAACCGATCACTCGTCGTCGTCCTCTTCGAGCTCGAACCCGTCCGACTCGACGAACCCGCTCTCGTCGTACGTGCCGGGGATCCGGCGGGCCTTCTTCGCCGCCAACCGCTCGGACGCGCCGACCCGGTTGTTGGCCTCCAGCCGGGCGTCGGTGCCGCGACCGCTCATGGTCATCGCGATGCCGCTGGGCGTCGTCGGCTCCCAGTCGAACACCAGGTCACCGATGGTGACCTGGCAGCCCGGCTCGGCGCCCATCTTGACCAGCGCGTCCTCCACGCCCAGGCGCGCGAGCCGGTCGGCCAGGTAGCCGACGGCCTCGTCGTTGTTGAAGTCGGTCTGCCGGATCCACCGCTCGGGCCGCTCGCCGCGCACGATGAAGCCGCCCTCGGTCTGGGCGTCCTCCACCACGGTGAAGCCCTGGTCGTCCACGGCCCTGGGCCGCAGCACGATCCGGGTCGCCTCCTGCTTCGGCCGCGACGCCCGGTACTCCTCCACGACGCGCGCGAGGGCGAAGGTGAACTCGCGCAGGCCCTCGCGGCTGGCGGTGGACACCTCGAACACCGGCAGGCCGCGGGCCTCGATGTCCGGGCGCACCAGCTCGGCCAGCTCCCGGGCCTCCGGGATGTCGATCTTGTTCAGGACCACGACGCGCGGGCGTTCGGCCAGGTCGTCGGCCAGGGAGGGGGTGTACTTCGCCAGCTCCTCCTCCAGCGCGTCGATGTCCGACAGCGGGTCGCGGCCCTGCTCGTACGTCGCGCAGTCCACGACGTGCACGAGCACCGCGCAGCGCTCGATGTGCCGCAAGAAGTCCAGGCCGAGGCCCTTGCCCTCGGACGCGCCGGGGATCAGACCGGGCACGTCGGCCATCGTGAAGATGGTCTCGCCGCCGGTGATCACGCCCAGGTTCGGCACCAGCGTGGTGAACGGGTAGTCCGCGATCTTCGGCTTGGCCGCGGACAGCACCGAGATCAGCGACGACTTGCCCGCCGACGGGAAGCCCAGCAGGCCGACGTCCGCGACGGACTTCAGCTCCAGCACCAGGTCGTGCGCCTCGCCGGGTTCACCCAGGAGGGCGAAACCGGGGGCCTTGCGGGCCTTCGACGCCAGCGAGGCGTTGCCGAGGCCGCCACGGCCGCCCTGGGCCGCGATCAGCCGGGTGCCCTCACCGACGAGGTCCGCGACCACCTCACCGTCGGGCGTGAGGACGACGGTGCCGTCGGGCACGCGCAGTTCGAGGTCCGCGCCGTTCGCGCCGTCACGGTTGCCGCCCTGGCCGCCCTTGCCGCTGCCGGCGGCGGCGTTGGGGCGGAAGTGGAAGTCGAGGAGCGTGTGGACCTGCGAGTCGACGACGAGCACGACGTCGCCGCCCTTGCCACCGTTGCCTCCGTCCGGGCCGCCGAGCGGCTTGAACTTCTCGCGGTGCACGGACGCGACCCCGTTGCCCCCGTCACCTGCGGCGACGTGGATGACGACCCGGTCGACGAAGCGGGACACGGGGATTTCCTTTCCTCAAGATGCAACGAGGGGCGGGAGCCGGAATGCACCGGTCCCGCCCCTCGTCGGAGGTCGTTCCGTCCTACGTCCGAGCTGCTGCTTAGGCAGCGACCTCGACGGGGACGATGTTCACGGTCTTGCGACCGCGCTTGGTGCCGAACTCGACCGCACCGGGAGCCAACGCGAACAGCGTGTCGTCCTTGCCGCGGCCGACGTTCACGCCAGGGTGGAACTTGGTGCCGCGCTGGCGGATCAGGATCTCGCCGGCCTTGACGACCTGACCGCCGAACCGCTTGACCCCGAGGTACTGGGGGTTCGAGTCACGGCCGTTGCGGGAGCTGGATGCGCCCTTCTTGTGTGCCATGGCTAGTCAGATCCTCACTTACCGGTGATGCCGGTGACCTCGACGCGGGTCAACTTCTGGCGGTGACCCTGGCGCTTGTGGTAGCCGGTCTTGTTCTTGAACTTGTGGATGCGGATCTTGGGGCCCTTGGTCTGCTCGACGACCTTGCCGGTCACCGAGAACTTCGCCAGGGCGTCCGCCGCGGAGGTGACGTCATCGCCGTCCACAACGAGGAGCGGCGCCGCGAAGGTGATCTCGGTGTCCGGCTCGCCTTCGAGCTTCTCGACCTCGATGACGTCGCCGACAGCCACCTTGTACTGCTTGCCGCCGGTCTTGACGATCGCGTACATCGGGACGGAAGTCTCCTGCTACTCGACGGGACGGGATCGCGCGCGCCTCGGCTGCACCAACACGAGCACGCTGGGCTTCACGCGACAGGGCCCACCGGACGGCGGGCCGCGTATGAGGTTACGTGGCGGTGGACGGCGTGGTCAAACCGGGGTGGCCGAACCGGGAACGCGCTGGTCACGGCAGGGGTGCCGTCCGGCACCGGGCCCGGACACGGCGAACCGCTGCTCGGCCGGGCCGGGCAGCGGTTCGTCGTGAGGTGGTCGGTCGGTCCGCTCAGACCGCGCCCAGGGGCGGGCCGGCGGGCCTGGAGGCGGCACGGCGGGCCGGACGGCGACGCGTGGTCGCCGCCGGTGCCGCGGGCTCCGGCGCCCGGCCGTTGAGCGGCTGCTCGGCCGCCGGTTCCGGCTGGGCGGCCGGTGCCGGTTCGGGCTGCGCCTGCTCGACCTGGGCCGGTTCGGCCTGGGCCTGCTCGGGCTCGACCTGGGACGGCTGGGTCGGCTCGACCTGGACGGGCCGCGAGACCCGCGCCGGTTCGGGCTCGACCTCGGTCGACTCCGGCTCGGCCGGGGCCTCCTCGGCCGCCGCAGCGGCCTCGGCAGGGGCCACCAGCGCGTCGGGGGCAGCCGGGTCGGCCACCGCGGCGCGAGCCTCCGGGGAGGGCTCGGCGGGAGCCTCCACGGACGCGGCCGGGGCGGAGTCCGCCTGGGCGGGAGCGGGCTCGTCACCGTGCTTGACGACGGCACCGGCTTCGCGGCGGGCCCGGCGGCGCTGGCGGCGGTCGCGCTTCGGGGTCTCCGGCGCGGCCTCCTCCTCGACCAGGGCGGACACCGGCTCGTCCGACGTCGACTGCTCGGTGATCGCCTCCGGCTCCTCGGTCGGCTCCACGGTCAGCTCGGCCACGGGCTCCGGGGCGACGTCGGCCTGCTTGCCGCGACGCGACTTGCGGCCACCGCCCTGCTGCTGTTGCTGCTGCGCCTGGCCACCGCCGTTGCCGTTGCCACCGCCGTTGCCGTGCGAGTGCATGGCGTCGGTCGTCACGACCAGGCCGCGCCCGCGGCAGTGCTCGCAGGTCGTCGAGAACGCCTCCAGCAGGCCGGTGCCGACCCGCTTGCGCGTCATCTGCACCAGGCCCAGCGACGTCACCTCCGCCACCTGGTGACGGGTGCGGTCGCGGCCGAGGCACTCGGTCAACCGGCGCAGCACCAGGTCGCGGTTCGACTCCAGCACCATGTCGATGAAGTCGATCACGATGATGCCGCCGATGTCGCGCAACCGGAGCTGGCGGACGATCTCCTCCGCCGCCTCCAGGTTGTTCCGGGTCACCGTCTCTTCGAGGTTTCCACCCGATCCGGTGAACTTGCCGGTGTTGACGTCGATGACCGTCATCGCCTCGGTGCGGTCGATGACCAGGTAGCCGCCCGACGGCAGCCAGACCTTGCGGTCCAGCGCCTTGAGCAGCTGCTCGTCGATGCGGTACTCGGTGAACGCGTCGGTGTTGGCCACGTGCTTGCGCAGCCGTTCCTGGAGGTCCGGCGCGACGTGCCGCACGTAGCCGTCGATGGTCTCCCACGCGTCCGAGCCCTGGACGACGAGCGCGGCGAAGTCCTCGGTGAACAGGTCGCGGACGACCTTCACCAGCAGGTCCGGCTCTTCGTACAGCAGCTGCGGCGCCTGGGCCTTGGGCGTGTCGGCCTTGTCCTTGATGACCTGCCACTGCGCCTGCAGGCGGGTCACGTCGCGGGCCAGCTCCTCCTCCGCGACGCCCTCCGAGGCGGTGCGGATGATGACGCCCGCGTCCTCGGGGACGACGCGCTTGAGGATGTCCTTGAGGCGCTTGCGCTCGTTGTCGGGCAGCTTGCGGCTGATGCCGGTCGCGCCACCGCCGGGCACGTACACCAGAAAGCGGCCGGGCAGGCTGATCTGGGTGGTCAGCCGGGCGCCCTTGTGACCCACCGGGTCCTTGGTGACCTGCACCAGGACGCTGTCGCCGGTCGACAGGGCCTGCTCGATCTTGCGGGCCTTGCCCTCCAGGCCGGCCGCGTCCCAGTCGACCTCGCCCGCGTACAGCACCGCGTTGCGGCCGCGGCCGATGTCGATGAACGCCGCCTCCATCGAGGGCAGCACGTTCTGCACCCGGCCGAGGTAGACGTTGCCGACCAGCGAGCCGGTGCCGGCCGAGGTCACGAAGTGCTCCACCAGGACGCCGTCCTCCAGCACGCCGATCTGCGTGCGGTCGCCGCGCTCGCGCACGACCATCGTGCGCTCGACGGCCTCGCGACGGGCCAGGAACTCGGACTCGGACAGCACCGGGGCACGGCGGCGACCGGCCTCGCGACCGTCGCGGCGGCGCTGGCGCTTGGCCTCCAGCCGGGTCGACCCGCGGACGCTGCGCACCTCGTTCTGCGCGGCCTCGGAGTCGGCCTTGTCGTCACGGGCGTCGCGGCTCGTGGTCTCGCGGACGTGCACCACCGTGTTCGGCGGGTCGTCCTCGCTCGGCGCGGCCTCTTCCTCGGCGCCGGTCGTGCGGCGACGCCGACGCCGACGGCGGCGGCTGCCCGGGCCCTCGTCGTCGGACTGCGCCTCGTCGGCCGGCTCGGCCTCGGCTTCGGCGGCCTCGGCCGGCTCGTCGCCCTGCTCGTCCTCGCCGTTCTCGTCGCCGACGCCCTTGCCGCGACCGCGACCACGCCGGCCACGACGGCGGCGGCGGCGGCCTTCGCCCTCGTCACCGGCGTCGTCGGCGGCCGAGTGCTCGTCCGCGTCGTCGTCCTCGACGTCGTCGACGTCGTCGTCCCGGCCCACCGGGCTGTCCTTGACCACCGGGGACTTGGCCACCGGGGTCGGCGGCAGGAACACCGCGGACGGCGGGGCGAACAGCGGCACCAGCGGCGCGACCTCACGGGCCACGACCACCGGTTCCTCGGTCTGCTCGTCCACTTCGCCGGTGACGATGTCGTCCCAGTTCAGCAGGCTCTCCGCGACCTTGAGCGCCAGGTCGCGGCTCACGCTCGACTGCGCGCCCTTCACCGTCTCGCCCAGGTCCGCGAGGGCGGCCACCACGTCCTTGCTGCTCGCTCCGAGCAGCTTGGCCAGCGCGTGCACCCGCAGCTTGGCGGGCAGGTCGGCCAGCTCCGGGTGTGCGGATGTGGCGTTACCCCCGCCGGCGGCACCGGCAGGCTTTTCCGTGTTCGACAATGCAGCTCCTCCGCCCCCGGGCGCGTCCCAACCGACGCGGCCGCGCAGGGGCCTCTCTTGTCCACTCACCGCCGCGGCTGGCGGCGGGAATCCTTGCCTTGCGCTGTGGCGCCCACCCGTGGGGCACGCGGCACAGCAGGTCCCATAACACTTTTCGACGACGCCGTCAGCGCCGCTCCGCACCGCCCGGTCAGACCTCCGCGGACCTGTCCAAGGCCAGCGGGTCGACCAGGCCGCCTTCGTCGTCGAGCCGCCCCTGCGCCATCCGGGTCGCCTTCGCGGGCACCGGCGGAACCAGGTCGGCGACGACTCGGAGCGCGCTCAGCACGTCGTCGGGTCTCACGGTAGGGGTTGTCTGCCGTACGACCGTCATGAGTATCCCACACGGCTGTGACAAATCCCGTGCATCGTGTCCCGCGTCGCTCGAATGCGTCCCCGCGCGCACCCCGACCTCGGCCGACACGATCGCCGGCCGCACGTCCACGATCTTCTTCCCGTCCTTGGTCAACCGCTCTACCTCGACGGATGCCGCGGCCATGAGCGCGGTCACCGCTTCGGTCAGCTCTTCGGGCGACACGCCGGGCAGCTCGACGTGCCAGGCGCTCGCCTCGATGCGCTCGGGCAGCGTGCCGCCGGTCGACTGGACGACCTCCAGCACGTCGAGCCCGGGCGGCAGCACGGCGTCCAGCGCGGTCCGCAGCGCCTCCGGGTCGACCCGGTCGACGACCTGCACCTCGACGTACTCCGCCTCGCTGGCCACCCCGGTCGGCGCCGCGCCCACCCAGGACACCTTCGGGTGAGGGCTGAAGCCCTGGGAGTAGGCCATGGGGACGCCCGCCCGTCGCAGTGCGCGTTCGAACGTGCGCGCGATGTCACGGTGTGACGTGAACCGCAGCCGACCGCGCTTGGCGTAGCGCAGTCGCAGCTCGACCACGACCACCTGCTGGCGCTCACCTGGCACCACCTCGTGTTCGACGGCTGGTCGCAGGACCTGTTCTTCCGCGAGCTGACCGCGTTCTAC
>NZ_JBFAAX010000111.1:7053-15780 GCF_040639995.1 Actinosynnema sp. NPDC023658
GCGACCGCGCTTGGCGTAGCGCAGTCGCAGCTTCTGCACTGGTGCGGCCGACGGGTTGGGCTGCTGCTGGCGGCTCAGGACTACTCCCCTTGGGTACCCGGTGGTCCGCGGCGGGGTCAGCACCCCAACGGTCCACGCTACCTACTCCGGCAGGACGGTACCGTGGACCCGTCCGGCCCCGTTGCGCTTGTCTGCTCCGCCCCGCCTGGCTACCGTCCGGCAACAGCAGTCCGATCGACGGTTCGCCCCCGAAGTCGGGTCGACGACTCCCGTCGTGGCGCCCCGACCGGTCCAGCCCTGGAGGTCCCCCGTGCCTCTGCACCGCCGCGTCCAAGCGGCCGCGGTCAGCGCGGCGCTGCTCGCGACCGGCTGCCTGTCGGTGACCGCGTCCGCCGCGGCCTCGCCGGAGCAGCCGGTGACCGCGGTGGACTGCGTCCAGCCCGGCCCGACGCTGCGCTACCTCGTCGTGTTCACCCCCGGCACCAGCGCGCCGCTGGCGGAGGCGCAGGTCGCCGCCGCGTGCGGCACGACCGCCCACTACTACCCGCAGATCGCGGTGGCCGTGGCCGTGTCGCCGGACCCCCGGTTCGGGCAGCGCATCGGCCCGCACCGGGCGTACAGCGCCCAGGCCGACGGCCTGTCGAAGCGCACCGGGGCGCCGGGCAGGCAGAAGGACCAGGACGAGGCCGTCGGGACGCCCGCTCCGACGGGCGCGGTGGACCGCACCGCCGAGCAGTGGGACATGGACCTGATCCGGGCGGCCGAGGCGCACGCGGTGAGCACCGGCAGCCGGGACGTGGTGGTCGGCGTGCTCGACTCGGGCATCGACCCGGCGCACCCCGACCTGGTCGGCGCGCTGGACCCGGCGCTGTCCGCGGGCTGCACGACCGGGGTGGCCGACCCGTCGCCGGCGGCGTGGTCGCCCACGACGTCCGGGCACGGCACGCACGTGGCGGGCACGATCGCGGCGGCCGACGACGGGATGGGCACGACGGGCGTGGCGCCGGGCGTGCGGATCGCGTCGGTGAAGGTGGTCGACGACGCCGGGTTCATCTACCCCGAGTACGCGGTGTGCGGGTTCATGTGGGCCGCCGAACGGGGCATGACGATCACCAACAACAGCTACTTCATCGACCCGTGGGTGTTCACCTGCCAGAACGAGCAGGGTCAGTCCGTGGTCTACGAGGCGGTGCGGCGGGCCGTCGACTACGCCTCCGGGCGGGGCGTGCTGACGGTGGCGGCGGCGGGCAACGGCGCGGCCGACCTGACCAAGCCGGGTCGGGACGTGCTCAGCCCGACCAACGCCGCGTCGGAGGAGGTCCGGCCGCGCCCGGTGGACAACACGTGCTACCTGCTCCCGGCGCAGCTGCGCAACGTGGTCGCGGTGTCGTCGGTGGGTGTGGACAAGGTCAAGGCCGGGTACAGCTCGTACGGGCTGGGCGCGGTGGACGTGACCGCGCCGGGCGGTGACCGCAGGCAGGTGCCCGACGACGGCCGGAGCGGGTGCGTGCTGTCGACCGTGCCCGCCGCCGGTTACGACTACTCGTGCGGCACGTCGATGGCCGCGCCGCACGTGTCGGGGGTGGCGGCGCTGCTGGCTTCCACGCACCCCGGGGCCACCCCCACCGACCTGACCCGGATGCTCAACGCGCAGGCGGAGACGGTGCCGTGCCCGGCGGACTACGACCTCAACGGCACGGGCGCGCAGGACGCGTACTGCACGGGCTACTCGGAGTACAACGGCTTCTACGGTCACGGCATGGTCGACGCGCTGGCCGCCGTCCAGGGATGAGGCGGCCGGTCAGGCGGGGTGCCCGTCCCGCTGCCGGCGCACCGCGCCCGCCGGGTCCGCGACGCCTCGCTCGCGGTACGCGCCGGACGGGTGCGGATCGACCGTGCGGCGGGTGAGGAAGTACTCCGTCGGCCGCCGCGGGATTTCCTTCGGCGCCCACCGCGGGGACGTGCGGCCCGTCCTCGGCCGGAATCGGGGTCCGACTTCCGCGAGCCGACTCGACGGGCCTGCGGACAACGCGCATTACGCGCCGTTTATCCGCCCGGACAATGCTCAATTCCGCTCCCGCAGGGCAGCGCGCAGGATCTCCATAGCGTCGTAGACCCGCGACTTCACGGCGGCTTCCGGAATGCCCAGCACGTGTGCCGCCTCGCGCACGGTGCGCCCCCGGACGTACGTCTCGCAAATGGCCGCCCGGTGCTCTTCCCCGAGCCTGCCGATCAGCTCGTCGACCAGCGCGACGGACGGCCGCGGCTCGGGCCCACGCACCGCGCCGGACCCATCCGGCCTGGTCAAAGGTGCTCTCCGAGGTGCGGACCCCTTCCTGCGCCACCCGTCGACGACCTCTCCCGCCACGGTGAGCAGCCGGCCGCCCAGCCCTCTCGGCTCGCGGAACAGCGAATTCACGGCAGTACCGACCTCCCGGAGTTCGCGCGCGGCGGGGCGAATGACGCTCGTCGCGAAGGTACTACAACGCCCGGCCGTCATCCCGGCCATTTCCGACCGTCGCTGTGATATAGATCACCCATCTTAAGTGAACCATTCATCGAACCGCCGCACCGGACGTTCGTAGTTCCTCTGCAGAGAGTGGACGCGTCTTCAACAGGGGGTGGGCACGTGGTGCTTGCGGTCTCGGACCACGACGCGGGCGGGTGGGACGTCGCCACGCTGTCCGGCCGCGCGGCGTACGTGGCGATGTGCCTGTCGGCCTGCTGGGGCGTGCTCACGGCGACCGGGTGGGTCCGCGCGGTCACCGGGCGGGACGCGCTGCGCGTCACGCACCAGGCGCTGGCGGCGTTCGCCCTGGCCATGGCCGTGGCGCACGCGGTGGCGCACGCCCTGCCCGCCGACGGCCCCCTGGCGGCCCACCAGCTCGTGCTGCCGCTGGTCGGCGGCGGTGAGGTCCGGCACGCGCTCGGCGTGGTCGGCCTGGAGCTGATGCTCGCCGCCGCCGTCACCGCCGGGCTGCGCGGGACGGTGTTCCGCCGCGACTGGGTGCGCCTGCACCGGCTCGCGTACGTGGGCGTGTGGCTCGGCGCGATGCACGCCTGGCTCGGCGCCTCCGCGAACGGGCACGTCGCCGTGGTGTGGATGGGCGGCATCACCGTGCTGACGCCCGCCATGACGCTGGCCGTGCTGCGGTTCCTGCCGCCGCCGGTGCTCGTGCGGATGGGCGTGGTCGAGGACCGGCCGCCACGACCGGCGCACCACGGCGCCGCGGGCGTCCGGGTCGCCGTCGACCACGACCGGTGCCGGCACTACGCGCTGTGCCAGGCGCAGGCGCCCGGGGTGTTCCGCATGCTCGACGACGGACGGCTGCGCTACGCCCGCAATCCCGACACCGACCAGGAACCGCAGGTGCGCGCGGCGGCCAGGGTGTGCCCGGTGCGCGCGATCCGGGTCGACCGCCGACCCTGAACCGTCAGCTCCGCGTCAACGCCGGGTTCTGGACCGGGGAGCCCTTGCCCACCGGGGAGATCGGCAGCAACGTGCGGCCGGTGGGCCCGACCTCGATGTCGGTGCCCATCGCCGGGCACACACCGCAGTCGAAGCAGGGCGTCCAGCGGCAGTCGTCCTGCTCCCGCTCGTCCAGCGCGTCCTGCCAGTCCGCCCAGAGCCACTCCTTGTCGAGCCCGGAGTCGAGGTGGTCCCACGGCAGGACCTCCAGCTCCTCGCGCTCCCGCGTGGTGAACCAGGCCAGGTCCAGGCCCAGCGGGGTCAGCTCGGCCTCGGCGGCCCGCACCCAGCGGTCGTAGGAGAAGTGCTCGGACCAGCCGTCGAACCGGCCGCCCTCGCGCCACACCCGCTCGATGACCAGGCCGATGCGCCGGTCGCCGCGCGACAGCAGGCCTTCGATCAGCGACGGCTTGCCGTCGTGGTAGCGCATGCCGATGTTGCGGCCCAGGGCGCGGTCGGAGTTCACCGCCTCGCGCAGCAGGCGCAGCCGGTTGTCCACGACGTCCGGGTCGCACTGCGCGGCCCACTGGAACGGCGTGTGCGGCTTGGGCACGAACCCGCCGATGGAGATCGTGCAGCGGATGTCCTTGCGGCCGGAGACCTCGCGGCCCGCGCGGATGACGTTCTTGGCCATCTCCGCGATCTGGACCACGTCGTCGTCGGTCTCGGTGGGCAGGCCGCACATGAAGTACAGCTTCACCTGCCGCCAGCCCGCGCCGAACGCCGCGCTGACCGTGCGGATCAGGTCTTCCTCCGACACCATCTTGTTGATCACGCGCCGCAGGCGCTCGCTGCCGCCCTCGGGCGCGAACGTCAGGCCCGAGCGGCGGCCGTTGCGGGACAGCTCGTTGGCCAGGTCGATGTTGAACGCGTCCACCCGGGTCGACGGCAGCGACAGGCTCGTGTTCGTGCCCTCGTAGCGGTCCGCGAGGCCCTTGGTGACCTCCGCGATCTCGGAGTGGTCCGCGCTGGACAGCGACAGCAGGCCGACCTCCTCGAACCCGGTCGCCTCCAGCCCGCGCTGCACCATCGCGCCGATGCCCTCGATGGACCGCTCGCGCACCGGACGGGTGATCATGCCCGCCTGGCAGAACCGGCAGCCGCGCGTGCAGCCGCGGAAGATCTCCACGCTCATCCGCTCGTGCACGCTCTCCGCGAGCGGCACCAGCGGCTGCTTCGGGTACGGCCACGCGTCGAGGTCCATCGTGGTCCGCTTGAACACCCGGTACGGCACCCGCTCGCGGTTGGGCACCACGCGCTGGATGCGCCCGTCGGGCAGGTACTCCACGTCGTAGAACCGGGGCACGTACACGCCGCCGGTCTCCGCGAGCCGGGTCAGGACCTCGTCGCGCCCGCCGGGGCGGCCCTCGGCCTTCCACGCGCGGACGATGTCGGTGATCTCCAGGACGGCTTCCTCGCCGTCACCGAGCACCGCCGCGTCCACGAACGGCGAGATCGGCTCCGGGTTGAACGCCGCGTGCCCACCGGCCACCACGATCGGGTGGTCCTCGGTGCGGTCGGCGGCGTGGATCGGGATGCCGGCCAGGTCGAGCGCGTTGAGCAGGTTCGTGTAGCCCAGCTCGGTGGCGAAGCTGACCCCGAACAGGTCGAACGCGCCGACGGGGCGGTGCGCGTCCACGGTGAACTGCGGCACGCCGTGCTCGCGCATCAGCGCTTCGAGGTCGGGCCACACCGCGTAGGTCCGCTCGGCCAGCACGTCCGGCTGCTCGTTGAGGACCTCGTACAGGATCATGACGCCCTGGTTGGGCAGCCCGACCTCGTAGGCGTCCGGGTACATCAGGGCCCACCGCACGGCGGCGGCGTCCCAGTCCTTCACGGTGGCGTTCAGTTCCCCGCCGACGTACTGCACCGGCTTGGACACCCTCGGCAGCAGGGGTTCCAGGGCGGGGAAGACCGACTCGACACTCACGCCGACCAGGGTAACGGCAGTGCCGGCACGGGTCAGAACAGCGGTCCGGTGATGGTCAGGCCGAGCTCCGAGCCCGGCCCCGCGTAGAGGCCGAAGAACATCAGGGCGCCGCCCGCGAGCGCCAGGTCCTTGTTGAACTGGATCATGTCCAGCTGCCTGGCCTGCGGGTCGGTCTCCTTCCAGAAGTTGTGCATGAGGAACGCCGTGGGCAGCAGGAACAGCACCAGCAGCAACGCCCCGAGATCCGCCCACACGCCCAGGAGCAGCATCAACGCGCCGACGGCCATGAGCACGCCGCTGCCGAACGTGGCGGCCTTCGCCGCGGGGACGCCCTTGGACGCGGCGTAGCCGGCCATGGCCTCGGTCTGCGTGAGGTGGCCCAGCGCCGAGCCGAAGAACAGGAGGACGAACAGGATGCGACCGATGAGTGCGATGACGTCCACGACGACCTCCGGTGCTCGGGGTTCGTCCAGTGTTCAACCAGGTCAGGTCAGCAGCAACTTGCCGAGCCTGCGTGCCGCGACGACCACTCCGACGGCCACCATGACGACGAAGTAGGCGACGTGGCCCAGCGCGTCCCAGCCGACGTAACCCGTGGTCAGGCCCCTCATCAGCTCGATCGCGTGGTAGAGCGGCGTCCACCGCACCACCGCCTGCAACCAGCCCGGGTACACCGACAGGGGGTAGAACGTCGTCGAGAACAGGAACAGCGGCGTCACGGCCAGTTGCACCAGGTCGAAGTCCTGCCACGATCGCATGAACGTGGCCGCGGCCATGCCGACCGCGGCGAAGGCCAGCGCGACCAGCAGGCACGCGGGCAGCGCCAGCAGCGCCCACGGCGAGCCGATGAGCCCGAACACGAGCATGACGACGATGAACCCGCCCGAGTACAGGCCGCCGCGGATGAGGCACCACGTGGCCTCTCCGACCGCGATGTCCACCGGGCCCATCGGCGTGGCCAGCACCGCGTCGTACACCTTCGCGTACTTGAACTTGAAGAACAGGTTGAACGTCGCCTCGAACACCGCGCCGTTCATCGCGGAGGCCGCCAGCAGGGCGGGCGCGACGAACGCGGCGTACGGCATCGGCCCGCCGGGGCCGTCGACGGTGGCGACCAGCCGCCCGAAGCCGAAGCCGAGGGAGAACAGGAAGAACAGCGGCTCGAAGAAGCCGGACAGCACCGACATCCAGCCCCGGCGGCTCACCAGGTAGGCGCGTTCGACCAGGACGTGCGAGCGGCCCGCGTACAGGCCCGGGGGCACGATCCGCAGCAGCAGGCCGGCGCCGTTGCGCGGGCCGGACGGCGGGGACGGCCGCGTGGCGGTGGAGGACTCGCGGGTCATACGGCCAGCCTCCGGTGGAAGTAGCGGCGGCCCAGGACGACGCCGAGCGCGACCAGGGCGGACAGGTAGGCCACGTGGCCCAGGGCGGGCAGCGGGCGCAGCGTGCCGAACGTCGCGCCGCGGGCCAGTTCGATGCCGTGCCAGACCGGCGTGAGCCAGGCCAGCGGGTGCAGCCAGCCGGGCAGCTGGCTCATCGGGAAGAACCCGCCGGTGAACAGGGTCATCGGCATGACCAGGAAGCGGAAGATCGCGTTGAACGAGTCCGGCTTCTCCCGGGTCGCGGTGAAGGCGACCGCGGGCGCGCTGAACGCCATGCCGGCGAGCGTCGCGAACGGCACGGCCAGCACCGCGGACGGGCTGGTGACCGCGCCCAGGGCGACGGCGACGACGAGGAACACCGCGGTGCCCGACGCCAGGCGCAACGCGATCCACAGCAGCTGGCCGTAGAGCACCTGCGCGGCCGTGACCGGGGTGGCCACCACGGCCAGGTACGTGCGCTGCCACTTGAACGACGAGAACACCGCCCAGGTCGACTCGAACACGGCGTTCTGCACGGCGTTGATGACCAGCAGCGCCGGCGCGAGGAACACCACGTACGGATGGCCGTCGGTGGCCTCGCCCGCCCGCACCTGCGAGCCGAACCCGACGCCCATGGCCAGCAGGAACAGCACCGGCTGCAGGAAGTTCGAGATGACCGTGGCCCGCCAGTTGCGGCGGTACCAGGTCCAGTGGTTCTCCACCGCGATCAGCGCGGCACGCCACGAGGCGACCTGCGTGCCCATCAGTCCACCAACGTCCGGCCGGTCAGGCGCAGGAACACGTCCTCCAACGTGCTGCGGCGCACCAGGCTCGACACCGGCCGCACGCCCCGCGCGTGCGCCGCCGCCAGGGCCGCCTCGCCGTCGGCGGTGTAGAGCAGCACCCGGTCCGGCAGCACCTCGACCCGCTCGGCCAGGTCGCGCACCTCGGCGGCGCTCTGCTCGCCCGGCGGGAAGCGCAGCTCCAGCACCTCGCGGGTCGAGTAGCGGTGGATCAGCTCCGACGGCGAGCCCTCGGCCGCGATCCGGCCGCCGTCCATCACCACCAGCCGGTCGCACAGCTGCTCGGCCTCGTCCATGTAGTGCGTGGTGATGATCAGCGTGACGCCGGACTGCTTGAGCCGGAACAGCCGGTCCCACAGCAGGTGGCGGGCCTGCGGGTCCAGGCCCGTGGTCGGCTCGTCGAGCAGCAGCAGGTCGGGGTCGTTGACCAGGGAGCGGGCGATGGTGAGCCGCCGCTTCATGCCGCCCGACAGCGGCTCCACCTCGGCGTCGGCCCGGTCGGTGAGCTGCGCGAACTCCATCAGCTCCACCGCCTTGGCCCGCACCGCCGCCCGGGACAGGCCGAAGTAGCGGCCGTACACCTGGAGGTTCTGCCGCACGGTCAGCTCGGTGTCGAGGTTGTCCTGCTGCGGCACCACGCCGAGCCGGGAGCGGATCCTCGGCCCGTCGGTGTCCGGGTCCAGGCCGAGCACGCTCAGCTCGCCGCCGGTGCGCGGCGACACGCACGACACCATCCGCATGGTCGAGGACTTGCCCGCGCCGTTGGGGCCGAGGAAGCCGAACGCCTCACCCCTGGTCACTTCGACGTCGATGCCCCGCACGGCTTCGAACGAGCCGAAGTGCTTGGTGAGGCCTTGTGCGCGGACGAGCGTGGAGGTCACGTTCGTCACGTTAGCGGTGGGGTCCGACAATCCCGGAATCGTTTTAGGGTGGCGCCGTGCGGATCGAGCTGGAGTGGCCGGAGGTCGTCGACGAACGGCTTCGGGCCGAAGTGCACGAGGTGCTGCACGCCGTGGTGGCCGCCGGTGGCGCGATCGGCTGGCTGGCGCCGCCGAGCCGCGCGGAGACCGACGCGTGGCTGGACGGGGTGTTCGCGTCCCCCGAGGACGGTGCGCTCGTCGTGGCGCGTGTGGACGGTGTGCTGCGCGGCACGGCGACGTGGCG
>NZ_JBFAAX010000112.1:0-15774 GCF_040639995.1 Actinosynnema sp. NPDC023658
CGGGCCGCCCGCCGGGGTAGACCTCGACCTTCGTGCCCTCGTGCTCGGCCTGGCCCGCCAGGCCGACCGTGACGTTGGCCAGGTGGGACAGCACGTGGCCGCGCGTCCAGCCGGGCAGCGCCGAGGGCTGCCCCACCTGCTCGTCGGTGAGGTCCTCGATCGCGGCGGCCAGCCTGCGGTGGGCGTCCAGCGCCTGCTCCTGGATCGTCACGACTCCCCCTAATGGTCTGATTGGCCAAATCCGTTAGGAAACCTACCACTAGACTCGTCGGGGTGGCACTGGCGTTGGAGTTCGCGGGCACGGTCCGGCACGACGGGCACGGCGGGCTCGCGGACGACCTGGCCACGCCGGAGGGCTTCACGGCGTGGGCGGGGGCCGAGGCGGACGAGGCGCTGCGGCAGCGGGTGCTCGAACTCCGCTGGGCCGTGCGGTCGCTGTTCGCGCACGCCGCGCAGGCGGGTGAACGCATGGACACGCCGCACCTGATGGACGTCGACCGCGCGCTGGCGATCGTCAACGAGGCCGCCGAGCGCGTGCCCCGGACGGTGCGCCTGGAGTGGGACGACCAGCCCCGGCTGCGCTACGTCGACTCGGCCGACGCCGGTGACCGCCTGCTGGCGACGTTGGCGACGGCGGCGATCGAGTTCCTGGCGAGCGGCGAGCGGGCGGAACTGCGCGCCTGTCCCGCGCCCCGGTGCATCCGGTACTTCATCAAGGCCCACCCCCGGCAGGAGTGGTGCAAACCGTCGTGCGGCAACCGCGCCAGGGTCAGCCGGCACTACCACCGCGGCCGAGAGTGACGGACGGCGGCAGCCGCGCGAGCGCATAACGGACCACGACAGCCGCGCGAGCGCGTGGTGCGCCCGCGCGGCCGGTGGGCTAGCCCTGCGAGATGTACGCGGTCAGCTGGTCGTGGTCCTCTTCCAACTGGCTGATCCGGCTCTTCACCACGTCACCGATGCTGACGATGCCGACCAGCCGGTCACCGTCGACCACCGGCACGTGCCGGATGCGCTGCTCGGTCATCAGCACCGTGAGGCTGTCGACCGAGTCGCGCGGCGTGCAGGTGAACACCTCGCTCGTCATGATCTCCGACACCGACGCGCCCAGCAGCTCGGCGCCCCGGTCGTGCAGCCTGCGCACGACGTCGCGTTCGGAGACGATCCCGACGATCCCCTCGGACCCGAGCACGACCATCGCGCCCACGTTGTGCTCGGCCAGTGCGGCGACGAGATCCGCGACCGACGCTCTCGGTTCGACCGTGGCCACGGCCGACCCCTTGTTGCGCAACACGTCAGCGATCCTCATGGGCGCCTCCCGATCTCCGCCGGACCCGGTTGCTACCCAGTTCAGGCTAGTTCTCCCGAGCCGTGATCGGCAGGCCCCGCGCCCGATAGGAGCACGACCCGGTCGGCGGACCCACAGACCCGGCGCGGCCCGAGCACCTCCGGCCCGGTGATCCCCACCAGCACCGCGACCATTCGCAGGCACCGACCGACGCCCTCCGGACCCGACCGGTCATCACCCGCTCGGAGCAACGGCACCCCGGCCCACCAGCACGTCCTCCGCACTGACCCGGACCCGCCGCGACCGGGTCCTGCGAGCCGGTCGACGAGAGGGTGGAAGCGTTGTCCTACAAGGAAAGCGGTCGAGCAGGATCGAGGAGTCACTGCGGGCGGACCGCCCGACCGGCTCCGGGTTCACCAGGTGTGCGCTCAGCGCGCACCGGAGCTGGTCGAGCGGTCCGCCCGAGCGCGTCGCTCAGCCGCCGGTGCGCCGGAACACGCGCCGTCCGACGAACGTGTTCTGCTGCGGGCGGCCCGGGACCTTGTTCACGCCGTCGTTCTTGTCGGCGTGACCCCGGCGGGCGGCGCGGTTGAGCGGGGCAGCGGGCTGCTCCTGCTCGCCGGCATCGCCCTCGGGCGTGTCCTGCGGAGTGTCCTGAGTGGTCACATCTACCTCCTGGGTGTGGCGGAGTCGCTGGTCAGCGACGCCGCATGGCGTACTGGCGCGGGTTGACGGCAGCTCGGCCGCCGCCGAAGCGCGGCTGCACCGCACCGGACGAGCGGGTGCCGCGGCGTGCGGCGCGGTTGGTCGGCTGACCGTCGTGTGGCGGTTCGTTGCGCATGGTGGGCATGCGATCGCCTCCTCGATGTCGAGGCGTGCAAAAGGCTACGGCCCGTGATGGGACACGGTCGTGTGAAGAGCCGCTAAGGCCACCAGAAGAAGGGCGCGACACGGCCCGAGGCCGGTGCGGCGCTGGAGGAAGAAGTCCTCAGAGGTAGATCTGGAAGAACATGGTCATGACCCTAGCTTGCTTCCCGCCGCGACACCAACGGTTTTATCGGTGGGCGACTTCGCGCACCCGCTGGGACCACCGCACGGCGGGCGTCATGGCCAGCGCCGCGGCCACGAACAGCCCGCCCAGCACCAGCCACCCCACCGCTCCCCCGCCGAGCACCAGCGTGGTGAGCAGCAGCGGGCCGACGGTGCGCGCGACGGCCGGGCCCATGCCGTAGAACCCCTGGTACTGGCCCTGCTTGTCGGCGGGCGCGAGGTCGAAACCGATCTCCCACGAGCCCGCGCTGTGCAGCATCTCGCCCACCACCTGGACGCCCGCAGCCACGACGAGCACCGCCACCGCCACCCGGTCGGGCACACCCGCGGACAACGCGAACACCACGCACGACATGAGCAACAACACCCCACCGCGCCGCACGGACCGCACCGCCGTGCCCAGGTCGGTGACGCCGCGCGCCAGCCGCACCTGACCGACCACCACCGCGCCGGTGTTGAGGATGAAGAGCAGCCCGACCACCCACTTGGGCGCGGACGTCCGCTCGACGATCCAGAGCGGCACGACCAGGCTCAGCATCGGCATGTAGAGCAGCACGACCGAGTTCAGCAGCGCCACCAGCGCGTACGGCCGGTCGCGCAGCACGCCCAACCGTGCCGTCCGGGCCACGGGCGCGACCTCGGGCACCCGTCCCAGCACCGCCGCCGCGACCAGGAACCCGGCCGCGTCCAGCGCGAACACCGCCAGGTACGCCGCCTCGGTGTCCACCTGCAACGCCACCCCGCCCAGCCCCGCGCCCACGGCCAACCCGCCGTTGAGCACCGACTGGAGCACCGCCCGCACCCTCGTCCGCCGCGCGGGCTCCACCAGACCGGCCAGCAACGCCTGCCGCGTGGCCACCAACCCGGACTGGCCGCAGGTGTAGACGCACGCGGCGGCCACGAACGCCCAGAACGAGCGGACCACCAGGAACGACGCCAGCGCCCCCGCCGTCACCACGGCCAACCCGACCGCGACCCGCCGCAGCCCGACCCGGTCCGCGAGGTGCCCCAACCCGACCCCGGCCACCGCTCCGACGGCCCACGCCACCGTCAGGGCGACACCCACCTGAGTGGCCGACAGGCCGACGACCCGGGTGAAGTAGAGCGCGGAGCACACGTAGAACGCCCCGTCACCCACCGAGTTGGCCAGCTGGGCGACCGCCAGCACCTTCGTCGTCCCCATGGGGGTCGACGCTACGGGCCCGATTGGCCCACCCTAAGGGCCAAGCACGACGCCTTTCGTTGGGCCAATCAGTCCTGGACGTCGACGACCTCGCCGTCGATCACCACGCCGTCGATGATCGCGGGCGGCTCGTCGCGCTCGGTGAAGAAGCGGGCCGCGAAGGCGCCCACCGCGCGGGTCGTCACGGCGTCGAACGTCCCGCCGATCACCCCGCCCACCAGCGGCACGCCCTTGGCCAGCGTGAGGGTCGCCTTGGACGTGCCGTACTTGGCCAGCAGCGTGAAGCCGACCCGCTTGTTGACCTCGCGGATGAGCTGCGCGGGGATGCGCTCGATCAGGTTCATGGTCAGCTTGGAGCCGACCTTGATGCCCGCCTTCTTCAGCAGCTCGGTCCCCGCGTTGCCCAGCAGGCACACCAGGATCGCGGTCTGCACCTCGTCGCTCTTCAGGTCGTACCCGTGCACCGCGGCGATCGACGCGATCAGGTGCGTCTGCACCAGGTAGGAGGCGGTCAGGTTCGCGGGCAGGGTGACCGGCAGCGTGATCAGGCCCCCGACGTTGGTGGCGAAGCCCTGCACACCCGCCGCCGCCACGTGCGTCCGGATCAGGTGCTTGATCGCCTCTTCGGGCTCCAGGCCCTTCTCCAACGCCTCCCCGGCCATCTGCTGCGCGCTCTTGAACGGCCCGAACCCGTTGATGCCCACCCTCAGCAGGTGGTCGACGGCGTTCTGCTGCACCTTGGTGATCGCACCCGGTTCGTCCACCATGCCCCCGAGGTTACGCGGCGCGCGAGCGGGTAAACGAGGCCAATGGACATGTCTTCGTTGGGAGAGCTCGTCAGGGAACGCGGTCCGTTCGCGTCGGTGTACCTGGACGCCTCGCACAACACCGAGGACGCGGCCAAGGCCATGGAGCTGCGCTGGCGCGGGGTGCGCGAGGAGCTGGCCCGGCAGGGCGCGGACGAGGCCACGCTGGAGGTGTTGGCGGGACCGGCGATGACGCCGGTGGTCGGCAGGGCGGGCCGGGCGCTCATCGCGGCACGCGGCAGGCTGCTGCTCGACCGGGTGCTGCCCCGCCCTCCGGCCACCGACACCGTGCGCTGGTCCGAGCTGCCGCACCTGCTGCCGCTGGCGTCGTCGTTGCAGTCGGACGTGCCGCACGTGGTCGTGCTGGCCGACAAGGTCGGCGCGGACCTGCACGGGTACGACGGCCAGGGTGAGGTGTCGGCCGAGGTCCGGGGCGAGGAGCACCCGGTGCACAAGGTGCGCGGCGGCGGGTGGTCGCACCTGCGGATGCAGCACTCGGCGGAGGAGAACGCCAAGCGCAACGCCGCCCGGATCGCGGAGGAGGTCGACAAGCTGGTCACCCGGCTCAAGGCCCGGCTGCTGATCCTCGGTGGCGAGGTGCAGGCGCGCGCCGGCGTGAAGGAGGAGCTGAGCACGCGGTGCCGCGACGTGATGCTGGAGGTCGAGGGCGCGAGCCTGGCCGACGGCTCCGACGACGAGGCGTTCGACGACGCCGTGCGGGCGCTCGTGACGCAGTACCAGGCCGACCTGGACAACGACGTGGTCGAGGAGTTCACCGCCGAGGCCAACCGCTCGGGCGGACGGGCGGTGCAGGGCCTGGAGCCGGTGGTGGAGGCGCTGCGCGAGGCCAACGTGGCCGCGCTGCTGGTGGCCGACCCGTCACTGGGCGACCGCACGGTGTGGTCCGGCGAGGACCCGGCCCAGGTGGCGCTGCGCGAGGCGGAGCTGCGGGGGCTGGGCATCGAGCACCCCGGCGAGCGCCGGGCTGACGAGGCCCTGGCCATCGCCGCCGCCGCGACCGGCGCGCAGGTGCTCGTCACCGACAACGCCTCGCTGTTCGAGGGCGTGGGCGCGCTGCTGCGCTACTAGCACGTCGTCACCGGGGTTCTCCGCCGTGCTCGCGCGCGGCGGAGAACCCCTGGTCGAGCACCGGTCGACGAGCCGACGGGAACGGTCAGACCGCCGCGGCGACGACGTCCTCGGCCGGCTTCTTCTCCAGCTCCAGCACCTTCTTGTCGCGCCGGTTGCGCTTCTCCAGGTACGTGGCGAGCCCGGTCAGCAGCAGGCACATGGTGATGTACATCGCCGCCACCACGAGCGTGACCGGCACCAGCGGACGGCCGAACTCGAAGATGCTGCCCACGTAGCGCGCGTACCGCAGCAGCTCCTCGTAGGTGATGAGGAACCCGAGCGCGGTGTCCTTGAGCAGCACGACGAGCTGGCTGATGATCGCCGGCAGCATCGCCCGCACCGCCTGCGGCAGCAGCACGTAGGTCATCACCTGGGTCTTGCGCATGCCCACCGCGTAGGCCGCCTCGCGCTGCCCGCGCGGCAGCGACAGCACGCCCGCGCGGAACACCTCGGCCAGCACCGAGCCGTTGTAGAGCGTGAGGCCGAGCACCACCGAGTAGAACGGCGCACCCAGCGACAGGCCGTAGTGGAACACGAAGATCAGCACGACCAGCGGCACCGCGCGGAACAGCTCGACGACGAAGACCGAGGGCACCCGGACGACCTTGTGGTCGGACAGCTGACCGGCGGCGAACACCGCGCCGAAGAGCAGCGCCAGCACCGCGCCCGCGGCGAACGCCTTGAGCGTGTTGCCCAGCGCCGCGAGCAGGTCGAGCTGCACCTTCTCGTACTGGAGCCAGGTCCACTTGGCCGCGTTGAACTGGCCGCTCTCGTTGAACCGGTACACCACGAAGCCGATCACGGCGACCACCACGACGATGCCGATGACCGCGTAGAGGCGGTGCCGCAGCCGGGCGCGCGGCCCGGGGACGTCGAACAGGACCGAGCTCATCGGGCGACGCTCCACCGCTTCTCGAGGCTGCGCTGCAGCAGGGTCATGGGGATCACGAGCAGCACGAAGAACAGCGCGACCCACAGCAGGCCGATCAGCTGGCTCTCGCCGCGCTCGGACAGGTTGAGGCTGATGGAGCCCGCCTGGAAGACCGAGAAGCCCGCCGCGATGGTGCTGTTCTTCAGCAGCGCGATCATCGTGCTCATCATCGGCGGCACGACCGCGCGGGTGGCCTGCGGCAGCACCACGGAGCCGAGCATCTGGCCGAACGTCAGGCCGAGCGCGCGGGACGCCTCCGCCTGTCCGACGGGGACGGTGTTGATGCCCGCCCGCACGACCTCGCACACGAACGCCGCCGTGTAGAGGGTCAGCGAGGTGATGGCCGCGTTGAAGTAGAAGGCCGACGCGGAGCCGCCGAACGTGTCCGTGTCGATGATCTTGAGCAGCGGGAACGCGAAGGCGAAGAAGAAGAACACCAGGGTGAGCGGGGTGTTGCGGACGATCGTCACGTAGGCGGTGCCCATGGCTCGCATCACGGGGACCGGCGCGACCCGCAGCATCGCCAGGACCGTCCCCAACACCAGCGACCCGACCGCGGAGATCAGGAACAGCTCAACGGTGTTGAGGAACCCTGGCCCGTACAGGTCGAGGTTGTCGAGCAGGACGTCCATCGGCTTCCTCGGCTAGGTGGGTGTGGTGCGGCCGGCCGCCGGAGGAACCGACGACCGGCCGCGAGAGGTGATCAGTAGCGGTCGAGCGTGGGCTTCTCGGCCGTGGAGTTGGACTTGCCCAGGGTGCTGTCGTAGGCCTTCTGCCAGGCGTCGCCGTCCAGGGCGGCCTGCAGGATGTCGTTGACCTTGTCGCGCAGCGCCTTGTCGTCCTTGGGCAGGCCGATGCCGTAGGGCTCCTTCGAGAACGGCTTGCCGATGACCTTCAGCGTGTCGGGCGACTGCGAGGCGTAGCCCTTGAGGATCGCGTCGTCGGTGGTGACGGCGTCGACGGCGCCCTGCTCCAGCTGCTCGACGCACTGCGAGTAGTTCTGCAGCTCGACGATGTTCTCCGGCTCGGTCAGGTTCTCGCTCTTGACCTTCTGGATCGGCGTGGAGCCGGTCACCGAGCAGACCTTCTTGCCCTTGAGCGTGTCCTTGCCGGTGATCGAGCTGTCGCTCTTCTTCACCAGCAGGTCCTGGCCGGCGGTGAAGTACGGGCCGGCGAACGCCACCTGCTCCTTGCGCTTGGCGTTGATCGTGTACGTGCCGACGTAGTAGTCCACGTCACCGTTGATCAGCGCCTGCTCACGACCCGCCGACGGGATCGCCTTGTAGTCGATCTTGTCGTCGCCGAAGCCGAGCTGGGCGGCGACGAGCTTCGCGATCTCGATGTCGAAGCCGTTGAACTTGCCGCTGGTCGGGTCCTTGTAACCCAGGCCCGGCTGGTCCTCCTTGACGCCGATGACGACCCGGCCGCGGGACTTCATCTTGTCGAACGTCGCCGAGCCGTCGACCTTGACGTCGCTGACGGCGGTCTGCGCGGGGGCCGAGCCGGTGTCGCCGGGGCCACCCTCCTTGCCGCACGCGGTCAGGGCGAGGCCGCCGGCCAGCAGCACCACCGCAAGGGTGCGAACCCTCATCGTCGTTCTCCTGCTCTTGTTCGGTAGAGCGGCGCCAGGCTCAGCGCCGCGGTCGTGGGACTTCAGTGGGTCAGGATCTTGCCAAGGAAGTCCTTCGCGCGGTTGGACTTCGGCGCGGAGAAGAACGCCTCCGGCGTCGAGTCCTCGACGACCTCGCCATCGGACATGAAGATCACTCGGTCCGCGGCCTTGCGGGCGAAGCCCATCTCGTGGGTGACCACGAGCATGGTCATGCCCTCCTTGGCCAGCGTCGTCATCACGTCCAGCACCTCCTGGACCATCTCGGGGTCCAGCGCGGAGGTGGGCTCGTCGAACAGCATCACCTTGGGGCGCATCGCCAGCGCGCGGGCGATCGCCGCGCGCTGCTGCTGCCCGCCCGAGAGCTGGGCGGGGTACTTCTCCGCCTGGTTCGCGATGCCGACCCGCTCCAGCAGCTCCATGGCCGTCTTGCGGGCCTCGGCCGCCGGCGTCTTGCGGACCTTCACCGGCGCGAGCATCACGTTGTCGACGATGCTCTTGTGGGCGAACAGGTTGAACGACTGGAACACCATGCCGACGTCGGCGCGCAGCCGGGCCAGGTCCTTGCCCTCGGCGGGCAGCGGCTGGCCGTCCACCTCGATGACGCCGGACTCGATCGGCTCCAGCCGGTTGATCGTGCGGCACAGCGTGGACTTGCCCGAGCCGGACGGCCCGAGCACCACGACGACCTGCCCCTTCGGGACCTCCAGGTTGACGTCCTTGAGGACGTGCAGAGGTCCGAAGAACTTGTCCACGCCCGCCATCCGGATCATCGGCGGAGCAGGAGTGGCGGCGGTCATCAGTCCTCCAGTAGGGGGTTCCTGAGCGATGGCGGAAACCTAGGTGTGCATCACCACACCAGTCCAGGCGGTTGAGCAAGACTTAGGGTCTCAACTCTGTCACAGGGTGGCGACACTTATCGGGGAGGCTCCACGGTGCGGGTGCTGTTGGTCGAGGACGACGACCGGGTGGCGGAAGCGCTGGTACCGGCGCTGACCCGGCGGGGATTCACCGTGGACCGGCAGGCCACCGGTCGGGGGACGCTCGATCGGCTGGCCGGGGTCGACGTGGTGCTGCTCGACCTGGGCCTGCCCGATGTGGACGGTGTCACGCTCTGCCGTCACATCCGAGCGGCGAGTGACGTCGCGATCATCGTCGTCTCGGCCCGCGGTGAGATCGACGACCGGATCCTGGGCCTGCACGCCGGCGCGGACGACTACCTGGTCAAGCCCTACGACGTGGGCGAGCTGGTGGCCCGGGTGCACGCGGTGCGGCGCCGGCGGGGCGACCCGGTCGGCGTCGGCGGCACCGGCACGGAGGTGTTCGAGGTGGCCGACGTGCGGGTCGACCTGGCCCGGCACGAGGTCACCGTGGCGGGTGAACCCGTCGCGTTGTCGCGCAAGGAGTTCCAGGTGCTGGCCCTGGTGGTGGCGGCGGGTGGCGCGGTGTGCACCCGGGAGCGCATCCTGGCCGAGGTGTGGGGACGCACCTGGGCGGGGGCCAACCGGACCCTGGACGTGCACGTGGCGACGCTGCGGACCAAGCTCGGGCGTCCCTCGTTGTTGGAGACGGTGCGCGGGGTCGGGTACCGGTTGAGCGGGGGCTGAGTGCGGTCGCGACTGCTGGGGATCGTGTTGGCGCTGGTCGTGCTGGTGCTGCTGGGCATGGGCGTGCCGCTGGGCCGCGGCGTGGCCCAGACCCAGCAGCAGCAGATGTTCCTGGACCGGCTCACGGACACCACGCGGTTCGCGTCCGTGGCGCAGCGGCCGTTCATCGACGACCAGCCGGAGGTGCTCGACGCCGAGCTGCGCCGCTACCACGAGCTGTACGGCATCCGGGTGGCGTTGCTCGGCATGGAGGGGCAGGTGGTGGCCTCGGCGCCGGACGACGT
The DNA here is from genome assembly GCF_040639995.1 of Actinosynnema sp. NPDC023658. Lineage (NCBI taxonomy): Bacteria > Bacillati > Actinomycetota > Actinomycetes > Pseudonocardiales > Pseudonocardiaceae > Actinosynnema > Actinosynnema sp. NPDC023658. Next base: position 9,890 of record NZ_JBFAAX010000112.1, read on the forward strand.
GGACGTGTCGTCGCCCGAGGTGTCCGACCTGGTCAGCGGCGCGCTGGCCGGTCGTCAGCCGGTCGCGCCGGAGCTGGTCATGCCGTGGGAGTCGACCGAGCTGGTGCTGGCCGAGCCGGTGCTGGAGGCGGGCGAGGTCCGGGGCGCGGTGGTGACGTTCTCGCCCACGTCGAAGACGCGGGCCGAGGTGCTGCTGTGGTGGTCGGTGCTGCTCGCGTCGAGCCTGCTGGTGCTCGCGGTCGGCGTGTTCGCGGCGTTGCCGCTGGTCCGGTGGACGCTGCGGCCCGTGCGCCGGCTGGACGACGCGACCGGGCGGCTGCTCGGCGCGGTGGTGGCCGGGCAGCCGGTGGAGCCGGTCGGCAGTTCCGACGGGCCGCCGGAGCTGCGGCAGCTGTCGCGGTCGTTCGACCAGATGGCGGCCAACGTGAGCGACGTGCTGGCGGCTCAGCGGGCGTTCGTCGCGGACGCCTCGCACCAGCTGCGCAACCCGCTGACCGCGCTGAAGCTGCGTCTGTCCAACCTGGAGGGACAGGTGGTGGGCGAGGGCGTCGCGCACCAGGTGGCGGCGCTGGAGGAGGCCGACCGGCTCAACCGGATCCTGGACGAGCTGCTGTCCATGGCGCGGGCGGGCGCACCGTCGGTCGACCCCGTGCCGGTGGACGTGGACCGCGCGGTGGCCGGTCGCCTGTCGGCCTGGCAACCGGCCGCCGCGGCCCGTGACGTGCACCTCGTGCTGGACGGCGAGCCCGGCGGCACGGCGCTCGTGCCGCCGCGCGGTGTGGAGACCGTGCTCGACGCGCTGCTGGACAACGCGCTCAAGTTCACCTCCGACGGCACGCTGGTGCGCGTCGACGTGCGCAGGCGGGACGGCGTGGTGCGGTTGTCGGTGCAGGACGAGGGGCCCGGCCTCGCGCCGGAGGAGCTGGAACGGGCCACCGACCGGTTCTGGCGCAGCCCGGCGCACCAGAACGTGCAGGGCTCGGGCCTGGGGCTCGCGCTGGTGCGGCAGATCGTGGAGCGCGTGGACGGCTCCGTCCGGCTGGAGTCGCCGGAGGGAGCCGGCCTGCGGGTGACGGTCGAGTTCCCCGCCGTGTGAGCCGTGCTCCCGGTGGGCCGCGCTCCCGGTGGGCCGCGCGGCTGACCGGGTCACGAGGTGACGGCCACGCCCTCGGGCCTCTTGCCCACGCCGAACGGACCGGCGAGCTCCCCGTTCTTCGCGTCGATCACCGACACGGTGCCCGCCCCCGTGTTCGTGATGTAGACGAAGCTGTCGTCGGGAGCCGCCCCGGAGCCCTCCGGCATCCGACCGACCTTCACGACCTCGACGGGTTTGCCGGTCGGCCCCAGGACGCTGACCGTGTCCGAACCGGTGTTGGCGACGTGCACCCGACCGCCCGGGGTGACCGAGACGCCGAGGGGCGCGTCACCCACCTTGGTGGTGTTCGCGGGGCTGTTGTTGCCGGTCTCGATGACGGTGACCGTGTCGCTGCCCGTGTTGGCCACGTACAGGCGCGCGCCGTCGGCGCTGATGGCGATCCCGGACGGGAAGATGCCGACCGGGATGGTGGCGACGGCCGTCTGCGAGCCGGTGTCGATGACCGTGACGCTGTCGCCGCCGTTGTTGGTCACGTAGACCCGCGAGCCGTCGGGGGCGGCCACCGCGCTGTGCGGGAACCGGCCGACCGGGATCGTCTTGACCGGCGCGTTCGTCGCCGCGTCGATCACCGTGACGGTCCCGGAGCCGAAGTTGGTGACGTAGGCGTGGGTGGGGGTGACCGCGACGCCGAAGGGGTTGGCGCCCACCGGCACGGTCGCCACGACCACGTGGGTGCGGGTGTCGATCACGGACACGGTGTTCGACGACTCGTTGGTGACGTAGACGCGGTGGCCGGACGGGTGCGCGCCGACCCCGGTGGGGTAGTCGCCCACCGGGACGGTGGCCGTCACCTTGCCCAGGCGCGTGTCGTACACGGTGACGTTGTCGGAGCCGCTGTTGGCGACGAACACCTGCACCCGGGTGGGCCACCTGGGTGACGCGTCGAAGCCGGTGGCGGCGAGCAAGGCGAGCAGCACCACGGTGACACCCGCACGGGTGTACCGGCGCGATGGGGTGGTGGGCGAAAGAGGTAGGTGGGATCGAGTATTACCCGGCTGGACGGACATGAGCTCCCCGTAGCGGTTCTCTGGATCCGGCGCGGACTCGGCGGTCCGCATCTGCCGTCACGCTAACGGCCCAACGTCCGACAGCGCCGCGTGAGCGGACGGTTGTCCCCCGGTTCAGCCCCGCGCCAAGCGGGGGTTGTCCACCGTGCGGCTGATCCGGCCGCCGGACCGTGACAGACCGCTAGACCTTCACGTCGCGGTAGTAACGCATCGCGCCCGGGTGCAGCTCGATCGGAGTGGTTTCGATCGCGGACCGCACCTCGATCGACCGGGCCACCGGACTCGCCGCGACCAGGGCCGGCTGCGCCTGGAACAGGCCCCTGACCAGCGCTTCCGCCACGTCGTCCGACATGGTGTCGTTCACCAGGAGGAAGTTGCGCACCACCAGGGTGACGACCGGCCCGCCTTCGAGCTGGTAGGCCGACGCGGGCAGGGTCGCCGAGCCGTACACCGGGTAGAGCTGGCGCAGCTTCGGCAGCACGTCGCCCAGGTCGAGCATCCGCAGCTTCACCGTCGACGCCAGCGCGGTGACCGCCCCGGTCGGCACGCCGCCGGACCAGAAGAACGCGTCCAGCCGGTCCTCGCGCATGGCGTCGGCGCTGGCCTGGAGGCCCAGGTACTGCACCTGGAGGTCGGTCTCCGGCGCGATCTCGGCCACCTGGAGCAGCCGCTCCGCGATCAGCCGCACGCCGGAGTCGACCGCCCCCACGCTCACGCGCAGGCCCTTCAGGTCCGCGACCCGCTGCACCGGCAGGTCGTTGCGCACGATCAGCTGGAGGTAGTCGTCGTGCATCCGGGCCAGCGCGTACAGCTTGTGCCCCTGGTCGCCCTGCTGCTTCTTCTCGGCCGCGTCGGCCGCCGAGAACCCGACCTGCGCCTGGTTGGTCCGCAGCCGGTCGAGGTTGTCCACCGAGCCCGCCGTGGTCGCCACCTGCGGGTGGGGGATGCCCGGGTCGCGGGTCCACGCGTCGGCCAGCGCCGTGCTCAGGTCGTGGTAGACCCCGCCGGAGCTGCCGGCCGCCATGGTGAGCTTGACCTGGTCGAAGTCGTCGCCGCACGCGGTCAACGACAGGGTGGCCAGGGCCAATGCGGCCCCGACCGCGTGCAACCGCAGCAGCGTTCCCGACACCTGCGCATCGTCGCACGTCCACGCTCTACGCTGGACCCGACGGAAGGACTAGGTGCAGTGACTCGCAGTTACCAGATCCGCACGTTCGGCTGCCAGATGAACGTGCACGACTCCGAGCGCCTGGCCGGCATGTTGGAGGACGCGGGCTACACGCCCGCCGAGGGCGACGTCACGCCGGACGTGGTGGTGTTCAACACCTGCGCCGTGCGCGAGAACGCCGACAACAAGCTCTACGGCACGCTCGGTCACCTGGCGCCCGCCAAGTCCGCCAACCCCGACATGCAGATCGCCGTCGGCGGCTGCCTCGCGCAGAAGGACCAGGGCGAGATCGTCAAGCGCGCGCCGTGGGTGGACGTGGTCTTCGGCACGCACAACATCGGCTCGCTGCCGGTGCTGCTCGAACGCGCCCGGCACAACCGCGAGGCCCAGGTCGAGATCCTGGACTCGCTGGAGACCTTCCCCTCGACGCTGCCCGCGCGCCGCGACTCGGCCTACTCGGGCTGGGTGTCGGTGTCCGTCGGCTGCAACAACACGTGCACCTTCTGCATCGTCCCGTCGCTGCGCGGCAAGGAGAAGGACCGCCGTCCCGGCGAGGTGCTCGCGGAGGTGCAGGCGCTGGTCGACGAGGGCGTGCTGGAGGTGACGCTGCTCGGGCAGAACGTCAACTCCTACGGCGTCGAGTTCGGCGACCGGTACGCGTTCGGCAAGCTGCTGCGCGCCACCGGCGGGATCGAGGGCCTGGAGCGGGTCCGGTTCACCTCGCCGCACCCCAAGGACTTCACCGACGACGTCATCGCCGCGATGGCCGAGACGCCCGCGGTGTGCCACTCGCTGCACATGCCGCTGCAGTCGGGCTCGGACCGCGTGCTCAAGGAGATGCGCCGCTCGTACCGGACCGCGAAGTACCTGTCCATCCTGGACGACGTGCGCGCGGCCATGCCGGACGCGGCCATCACCACCGACATCATCGTCGGCTTCCCCGGTGAGACCGAGGAGGACTTCCAGGCCACCCTGGACGTCGTCCGCGAGGCCCGCTTCTCCTCCGCGTTCACCTTCCAGTACTCCAAGCGGCCCGGCACGCCCGCCGCCGACCTGCCCGACCAGCTGCCCAAGCAGGTCGTGCAGGAGCGGTACGACCGGCTGGTCACGCTGGTCAACGAGGTGGCGCACGAGCTGAACCGGGAGCAGGTGGGCCGCCGGGTGGAGCTGCTGGTGGCCTCCGGCGAGGGCCGCAAGGACGCCGAGACGCACCGGATGACCGGTCGTGCGCGGGACGGCCGCCTGGTGCACTTCACGCCCGGCGACGCGCGGGTGCGACCCGGTGACGTGGTGGAGACCGTGGTGACCTACGGCGCACCGCACAACCTCATCGCGGACGGCCCGCTGCTGTCGCACCGCCGCACCAAGGCCGGTGACCGGTCCGAGGCCGGCCTGAAGCCGAAGACGCCGGGCGTCACGCTGGGCCTGCCGTCGTTCGGCAAGCCCGCTCCCCTGCCCGCGGCCGTCGGCGGGTGCGCGGTCTGATGAGCGAGGACGGCGAGGACCTGGCCCGGCTCCGCGAGGAGATCGACGGCGTGGGCCGTTCGGCGGCCAGGCGCTTCGACCCGGGCGCGGGCGCGTTGACGATCGCGGTCGCCGCGCTGGCCGTCCTGGTGTCGCTGGTGCTGCCCTGGGTGGGCGGGGTGCAGGGCCTGAACGTGCTGTTCAGCGAGGGCGTCGGGTTGCCCCGGGTGTTCGCCTGGGCGGCGGTGGCCGTGGGCGTGCTGCTGCCCGCGGTGACGCTGTCGGTGCGCCGGTGGGCGTTGGCGTGGGTGTGCGCGCTGGCGTCGTTCGCCGCCTCGGTGGCGGGCGTGCTGTCGATCTGGACCACGCAGACCTCGACCGGTCACCACCCCGGTCCCGGGCCGGGCTTCGGCCTGGTCCTGGCGGTGGTGGCGGTGGTCGTGCTGCTGGTGAAGTGGCTGAGGCTGGCCGCGTCCCGGCCGCCGATGCAGTGACCTCAGGGGTGTCCGACACGTGTCCGACCACGGGGAGCTGCGCACCGAGCGGCTGACGCTGCGCCGCCCCGTGCCGTCCGACGTGGCCGCGGTGCACGCGATCCACCGCGACCCGGCGGCCCACGCGCACAACCCGTCCGACGCGGTGGACACCTCCGACGAGGCCGCCCACCTGCTGGAGCGGTGGCTCACGCACTGGCGCTGCTACGGCTTCGGCTACTGGGTGGTGCGCCTGCACGGCGCGGAGCCGGCGCTGGGGTTCTGCGGGGTGAAGTTCACCGAGATCGACGACCGGCGCGCGCTCAACCTGTTCTACCGGTTCGGCCCGGCCTCGTGGGGCCGGGGCGTCGCGACCGAGGCGGCGCGCGCGGTCGTGCGGTGGGCGCGCGCGTACCTGCCCGAGTTCCCCGTCGTGGCCCGCGTCCGACCGGCCAACACCGCCTCGCAGCGGGTGGCGGTCAAGGCGGGCCTGGCCCGTGCCGAACGCCTCGACCGGGACGGCGAGGACCCCCGCGTCGAGCCGCTCCACCACCGTCAGGCGGGCGAGCAGCCCGGCCGGCTCCCCGTCCAGCCTGCCCCGGTCCGCGGCCTTGGCC
>NZ_JBFAAX010000113.1:0-15747 GCF_040639995.1 Actinosynnema sp. NPDC023658
CATCCCGCCCCCGCCCCCCCCGCCCCCGGAACCGCCCCGGCGGCACCCCCGCCGCCCCCGGCCGCCCACCCCCGCCGGCGACCCCCGCCCCGGGGTGCGCGGCTGTGGGCCCCGGGTGCGCGCCGCCGCACCCGGGGGCGGACCGATTCGCACCCGGGTGCCGTCGGGATCCGCCGCCACCCCGCCGCCGGGCACCCGGGTGCGACGCCCGCGAACCCCACCGCGGCCACCGCAGACCGCCCCGAACCCCGGGTGCGGGCGCCGGATCGACGGCTTTTTCCCGGATCACCCGTACGAGAACCCGCGCCCCACCAGGGAAGCCGCTTCGGCTCCCACCAGGGCCTCCACGAGGCGGGACACCCCTCCCGCCGCTGGTCCCCGCCCTGGTCAACGCCCGGCCACGAGTTGTCCACAGCCTCAGAAACCCGCCCCGCAGGGGGAGATCCGCGCCACCGTCACCCTGTGCAGCACCCGGGTACAACTCGGCCCACACCCGGGGATTAACCCGGGGACAACTCGGCCCACCTGTGGACCGAACGGACCACCGCCGGAGTTCTCCCCGGGGACGCCGACTTGTCCCCGGGTGACACCCCGTCTCCATCCACAGCTCCGCGCGGGCGCCACGCTGCGGGAACGGGGGTTGTCCACACAATCCACAACCCTTACTGCTGTTGCTGTTGTCTTCCCTTGAAGAGAAGAACAAAGAAAAAACAGGTGGGGGTCGAGCCCGGGGACGAGCGCTCGGCAGCGCCCCTCCCCGGGTGTGGCCCCGAGGTGACGAAGGCGGCCCCGACGCTCTACGGTGGGGAGCCTCCGCGCCGAGGGTCGGAAGATCCGGCGAGGGCCGCGGCTCCCCAACCCCCACCGCAACGCATGCTGTTGTTGGTCATGCCGACTTGAGGAAGGACGCCTCATGAAGATCCGCGTCGAGCGCGACGGCCTGGCCGACGCCGTCGCCTGGGTCGCCCGCAGCCTGCCGTCCAGGCCGCCTGTCGCGGTGCTCGGCGGCATCCTGCTCGACGCCGGGGCGGAGGACGGCTCCGGCGAGGCGCTGACCGTCTCCGGCTTCGACTACGAGGTGTCGGCCCAGTGCGGTGTCCCGGCCACGATCGCGGACGGCGGCAAGGCGCTCGTCAGCGGACGGCTGCTGGCCGACATCACCAAGGCCCTGCCGAACCACCCGGTCGAGATCGCGGTCGACGGCTCCCGGATGACGATCTCCTGCGGCAGCGCCCGCTTCAGCCTGCCGACCATGCCGGTCGAGGACTACCCGCAGCTGCCGTCCATGCCGCAGCTGGCCGGTGAGCTCCTGGGCGAGGTCTTCGGCGAGGCCGTGGCCCAGGTCGCCGTCGCGGCGGGCAAGGACGACACGCTGCCGATGCTGACCGGCGTCCGGCTGGAGATCGGTGAGGGCAAGGTGACCCTCGTGGCCACCGACCGCTTCCGGCTCGCCATGCGCGAGTTCCCGTGGGAGCCGAACGAGTCCCTGGGCGAGGTCGCGGTCCTCGTCCCGGCCAAGACCCTCAACGACTCCGCGAAGACGCTCGGCGCGGGCGGCGCGAAGATTGAGCTGTCCCTCGCCGCGAACGACGGCCTGCTCGGCCTGTCCGGCCGGAACCGCCGCACGACCACCCGGCTGCTCGACGCCGACTTCCCGAAGTACCGCCAGCTGCTGCCCACCGAGCACTCGGCCGCCGCGATCATCGAGGTCGAGGCGCTGGTGCAGGCGATCAAGCGCGTGTCGCTGGTCGCGGAGCGCGGCACGCAGGTCCGGCTGGAGTTCGTCGACAACGGCCTGCGCCTGTCGGCGGGCGGCGACGACGAGGGCAGCGCCGAGGAGGAGCTGCCGGTCGAGTACACCGGCGACCCGGTGACCATCGCGTTCAACCCGACGTACCTGCTGGAGGGCCTCCAGGCCGTCCGCACGCCCAGGGCGCACTTGTCCTTCACCACACCCAGTCGGCCCGCGCTGCTCAAGCCGGTGGACGAGGATGGGAACGTGGCGCCGGGCTACCTCTACCTGCTGATGCCCGTGCGCCTGCCCGGCTGATCGACCAGGATCACGACCACAGACGCCAGGAAAGAGGAACGACCGTGCAGCTCGGACTCGTCGGCCTCGGCAAGATGGGCTTCAACATGCGCGAGCGGATCCGCCGCGCGGGGCACGAGGTGGTCGGCTACGACCGCAACCCCGAAGTCTCCGACGCCGACTCGCTCGCCGACATGGTAGGCAAGCTCGCCGCACCGCGACTGGTGTGGGTGATGGTGCCCGCCGGTGACATCACCCGGCAGACGATCGCAGACCTCGGTGACCTGCTGGAGCCGGGCGACGTGGTGATCGACGGCGGTAACTCCCGCTTCACCGACGACGAGATCAACGCCAAGGCCCTGGGCGACAAGGGCATCGGCTACCTGGACGCCGGCGTGTCCGGCGGTGTGTGGGGCCTGGAGAACGGCTACGGCCTGATGGTCGGCGGCGACGCCGAGCACGTCGAGCGCGCCATGCCGATCTTCGACGCGCTGCGCCCGGAGGGTCCGCGCGAGGAGGGCTTCGCGCACGCGGGCCGCATCGGCGCGGGCCACTTCGCGAAGATGGTCCACAACGGCATCGAGTACGGCCTGATGCAGGCCTACGCGGAGGGCTTCGAACTGCTGGAGGCCTCCAAGCTGGTGGAGGACGTGCCGGGCACGATCAAGGCGTGGCAGCGCGGCACGGTGGTCCGCTCGTGGCTGCTGGACCTGCTGGTCCGCGCGCTGGAGTCGGACCCGGAGCTGGACGACCTGCGTGGCCACGTCGAGGACTCCGGCGAGGGCCGGTGGACCGTCGAGGAGGCGATCAAGCACGCGGTGCCCGCACCGGTGATCTCCGCCGCGCTGTTCGCCCGGTTCGCCTCCCGCCAGGACGACTCGCCCGCCATGCGCGCGGTCGCGGCCCTGCGCAACCAGTTCGGCGGTCACGCGGTGCAGACCGCGGGTCCTTCGTCCGGTTCCGGCTCCACCCAGGGCTGACCCGTTGTACGTCCGGCACCTGCAAGTCGCGGACTTCAGGTCGTGGGAGCACGCGGACCTGGCGTTCGAGCCGGGCGTGAGCGTGCTGGTCGGGCGCAACGGCCAGGGCAAGACCAACCTGGTCGAGGCGCTGGGGTACGTGGCCACCCTGGGTTCGCACCGGGTGGCCACGGACGCGCCGCTGATCCGGCACGGCGCGTCGCGGGCGGTGGTCCGCGCCGCGGTCGTCAACGAGGGGCGCGAGCTGCTGGTCGAGCTGGAGATCACGCCGGGCAAGGCGAACCGGGCGCGGATCAACCGCGGCCCGGTTCCCCGCCCGCGCGACGTGCTGGGCATCCTGCGCACCGTGCTGTTCGCGCCGGAGGACCTGGCGCTGGTGCGCGGCGACCCCGGCGAGCGGCGGCGGTTCCTCGACGAGCTGCTGACCACGCGCGCGCCCCGGTACGCGGGGGTGCGCAGCGACTACGAGCGCGTGCTCAAGCAGCGGGGCGCGTTGCTGAAGACGGTGCGCGCCGCGCGCAACGCCGACATCAGCACGCTCGACGTGTGGGACGGGCACCTGGCCCGGCACGGCGCGGAGCTGCTGGCCGCGCGGCTGGACCTGGTCGCGGACATCGCGCCGCACGTGGCCGCGGCGTACGCGGAGGTGGCGCCCGAGTCGCGCCCGGCCCGGATCGCGTACCGGTCGAGCCTGGGGGAGTCGTTCCCCGACGCGGTCGCCGGCTCGGCCGGCGGCGGGCGGCACGACCGGGACGTCCTGGAGGACGCGTTGCTCGCGGAGCTGCACCGGGTGCGACCGCAGGAGGTCGAGCGGGGCGTGTGCCTGGTCGGGCCGCACCGCGACGACCTCGACCTGGCGCTCGGGGAGCTGCCCGCGAAGGGCTACGCCAGTCACGGAGAGTCGTGGTCCTTCGCGTTGGCCCTGCGGCTCGGCGGGTACGAGCTGCTGCGTGTCGAGGGGGCCGAACCGGTGCTCGTGCTGGACGATGTGTTCGCCGAACTGGACCGCGGCAGGCGTCGCCAGTTGGCGAAGGTGGCCGCCGGGGCGGAGCAGGTGTTGATCACCGCGGCGGTCGCGGAGGACGTGCCCGAGGAGCTGGACGGGCTGCGGTTCGACGTTCGCCACGGGGAGGTGCACCGTGTCTGAGGAGTTGCCCCGATCGGGTGTGACCGGACGCACATCTGGGGACAACCCTGTGGATGGTGTGGATAACTCGGTCGTGAAACCGGACATATCCACAACCGGAGTCACACCGGAGGGTGGATTGAGGGGTTCCGACCTCGCTCGCGCCGCTTTGGAGGCCGCCCGTGCGTCGGCCAAGGAACGCGGTGTGCGGGGTGTGCGCAAGGCCGCGGCGGGTGCGACCGGCCGTCGTCGGCGGCGCCGCTGGTCGGGTCCGGGCCCGGACGACCGCGACCCGCAGCCCCTCGGCAGGCTCGCCGCCCGCATCGCCGCCGACCGGGGCTGGGCCGAGCGCCTCGCGGGTGGCCAGGTGTTCGCGCGGTGGGCGAAACTGGTCGGTGAGGACGTGGCCGAGCACGCGCAGCCGGTTGCGTTCAGTGACGGCGAGCTGACCGTCCAGGCCGACTCGACGGCGTGGGCCACGCAGCTGCGCCTGCTCCAGCGCGACCTGCTCAAGCGCATCGCCGCCGGCGTCGGCAACGGCGTGGTGAAGCAGTTGAAGGTGCAGGGCCCGGCGGCGCCGAGCTGGCGCTACGGCCCCAGGCACGTTCCCGGTCGCGGACCACGTGACACCTACGGGTGACCGGCGTCAGGGCCGCAGCGGCGATCCTGTGGCGCGGTGAGCGCTCACCAGTCGATTCCGACCCCGCGAACGGCGGTCGGCACCCATCTGCGTTCACTTCGGGCCGCCTGTGAGCAAACCAGGGGTGTCCTAAGTGGGTTTCTGTCGGTCTGCCCCGGTAGAATCGAGGGGTAGCGCAACCCAGCGTCGCCCGGCGACGGTCCCAGTCGCGTGAAGTCCGAGGAGACACCAGGCCCGTGGCAGCCAAGAAGAATGAGTACAGCGCGTCCTCGATCACCGTCCTGGAGGGCCTGGAAGCGGTCCGCAAGCGGCCAGGCATGTACATCGGTTCCACCGGCGAGCGCGGTCTGCACCACCTGATCCAGGAGGTCGTGGACAACTCGGTCGACGAGGCCATGGCCGGGTACGCGACCGTGGTGGACGTGACGCTGCTGGCCAACGGAGGCGTCCGGGTCATCGACGACGGCCGCGGCATCCCCGTCGCCATGCACCCGGTGGAGAAGCGACCCACCCTCGAGGTGGTGCTGACCAAGCTGCACGCGGGCGGCAAGTTCGACAGCGACTCCTACGCGGTGTCCGGCGGTCTGCACGGCGTCGGCATCTCGGTGGTCAACGCGCTGTCCACCGCGGTCGACGTCGAGGTCAAGCGCGACGGTTTCACGTGGAACCAGCGGTTCGAGAACACCAAGCCCGCGCACGAGCTGACCAAGGGCGAGCCGACCGACGCGACCGGCACGACGATCACCTTCTGGGCCGACCCGCAGATCTTCGAGACCACCGAGTACAACATCGAGACGATCTCCCGCCGCCTGCAGGAGATGGCGTTCCTGAACAAGGGCCTCACCATCATCCTGCGCGACGAGCGCGTGCAGGACGCCGACGCGGAGGCCGACGCCGAGGGCCACGTCGCGGCCGTGCGCGAGCGCACCTTCCACTACCCGGGTGGCCTGGAGGACTTCGTCCGCCACATCAACCACACCCGCGAGGCCGTGCACCAGAAGGTCGTCTCGTTCGAGGCCAAGGGCGAGGACCTCGAGGTCGAGGTGGCGATGCAGTGGAACACCGGCTACACGCCGTCGGTGTACACGTTCGCCAACACGATCAACACCCACGAGGGCGGCACGCACGAGGAGGGCTTCCGCGCCGCGCTGACCCGCGTGGTCAACGAGTACGCGCGCGACAAGAAGCTGCTCAAGGAGAAGGACAGCAACCTCACCGGCGACGACATCCGCGAGGGCCTGGCCGCGATCGTCTCGGTCAAGCTCAAGGAGCCCCAGTTCGAGGGCCAGACGAAGACCAAGCTGGGCAACAGCGAGGCCAAGTCGTTCGTGCAGAAGTCGACCAACGAGCACCTGGCCGACTGGTTCGAGCGCCACCCGAACGAGACGCGCACCATCGTCACCAAGGCGGTGTCGTCGGCGCAGGCCCGCATCGCCGCCCGCAAGGCCCGCGAGCTGGTCCGCCGCAAGGGCGCGCTCGACATCGGCGGCCTGCCCGGCAAGCTCAAGGACTGCCGCTCCACCAACCCGGAGGAGTGCGAGATCTACGTCGTGGAGGGCGACTCCGCGGGCGGTTCGGCCAAGGAGGGCCGGGACTCCATGTTCCAGGCGATCCTGCCGATCCGCGGCAAGATCATCAACGTGGAGAAGGCGCGCATCGACCGCGTGCTGAAGAACAACGAGGTCCAGTCGCTGATCACCGCGTTCGGCACGGGCATCCACGAGGACTTCGACCTCACCAAGCTGCGGTACCACAAGATCGTGCTGATGGCCGACGCCGACGTCGACGGCCAGCACATCCGGACCCTGCTGCTGACCCTGCTGTTCCGCTTCATGCGCCCGCTGATCGAGCACGGCCACGTCTACCTCGCGCAGCCGCCGCTGTACAAGATCAAGTGGCAGCGCGCCGAGCCGGAGTACGCCTACAGCGACCGGGAGCGCGACGGCCTGATCGAGGCCGGCCTGGCCGCGGGCAAGAAGATCGGCAAGGAAGACAACATCCAGCGCTACAAGGGCCTGGGCGAGATGAACGCCTCCGAGCTGTGGGAGACGACGATGGACCCGGCCAACCGGGTGCTGCTCCAGGTCACCATGGACGACGCCGCGACGGCCGACGAGCTGTTCAGCGTGCTGATGGGCGAGGACGTGGAGGCCCGCCGGTCGTTCATCACCCGCAACGCCAAGGGCGTGCGGTTCCTCGACGTCTGACCCCGCTCCTTCCCGAGCCCGCCGTCGTGCCTGTTTAAGGAAGTAGAACTGTGAGCGAGACGACGCTGCCCCCGTCCGGTGGAGACCGCACCGAGCCGCGTGACATCCAGCAGGAGATGCAGAACTCGTACATCGACTACGCGATGAGCGTGATCGTGGGACGAGCGCTGCCCGACGTGCGCGACGGCCTCAAGCCCGTCCACGTCCGCGTCCTGTACTCGATGTTCGACTCGGGCTTCCGCCCGGACCGCAGCTACAACAAGTGCGCCCGCGTGGTCGGGGACGTGATGGGCAACTACCACCCGCACGGCGACTCCGCGATCTACGACGCACTGGTCCGCCTGGCCCAGCCGTGGTCGATGCGCTACCCGCTGATCGACGGCCAGGGCAACTTCGGCTCCCAGGGCAACGACCCGGCGGCCGCCATGCGCTACACCGAGTGCCGGCTCACGCCGTTGGCCATGCAGATGCTGGCCGACATCGAGGAAGACACCGTCGACTTCCGCGACAACTACGACGGTCGCATCCAGGAGCCGACGGTCCTGCCGTCCCGCATCCCCAACCTGCTCATCAACGGCAGCTCGGGCATCGCGGTCGGCATGGCGACCAACATCCCGCCGCACAACCTCCGCGAGGTCGCGGAGGGCGTGGTGTGGGCGCTGGACAACCCCGACGCCTCCGACGAGGAGACGCTGGAGGCCATGATCCAGCGGATCAAGGGCCCCGACTTCCCGACCCACGGCCAGATCCTCGGCACGGCGGGCATCGAGGACGCGTACCGCACCGGTCGCGGCTCGGTGAAGATGCGCGCGGTCGTGGAGATCGACGAGGACACCAAGGGTCGCACGATCCTGGTCGTCACCGAGCTGCCCTACCAGGTGAACCCGGACAACCTGGTGGAGAACATCGCCACCCTGGTCCGGGACCAGAAGCTCACCGGCATCGCGAACATCGCGGACGAGTCCAACCGCCGCTCGGGCATGCGGATCGTGGTCACGCTCAAGCGCGACGCGGTGGCCAAGGTCGTGCTGAACAACCTCTACAAGCACACCCAGCTGCAGTACTCGTTCGGCGTGAACATGCTGTCGCTGGTCGACGGCGTGCCGCGCACGTTGCGCCTGGACCAGATGATCCGGCACTACGTGAAGCACCAGGTCGAGGTCATCGTCCGGCGCACCCGCTTCCGGCTGCGCAAGGCGGAGGAGCGGGCCCACCTGCTGCGCGGCCTGGTCAAGGCGCTCGACCAGCTCGACGCGGTGATCGCGCTGATCCGCGGGTCGCAGACGCCCGAGGCGGCGCGCACCGGCCTGATGGAGCTGCTCGACGTCGACGAGATCCAGGCGAACGCGATCCTGGAGATGCAGCTGCGCCGCCTGGCCGCCCTGGAGCGGCAGAAGATCATCGACCAGCTGGCCGAGATCGAGCTGGAGATCGCGGACCTCAAGGACATCCTCGACAAGCCGGAGCGGCAGCGCGCGATCGTGCGCGAGGAGCTCATGGCGATCGTCGACAAGCACGGCGACGACCGGCGCACCAAGATCGTGCCGTTCGACGGCGACGTGTCGATGGAAGACCTGATCGCGGTCGAGGACGTCGTCGTCACGATCACCCGGACCGGTTACGCGAAGCGCACGAAGACGGACCTGTACCGCTCGCAGAAGCGCGGCGGCAAGGGCGTGCAGGGCGCCCAGCTCAAGCAGGACGACATCGTGCAGCACTTCTTCGTGTGCTCCACGCACGACTGGATCCTGTTCTTCACGAACAAGGGCCGGGTGTACCGGGCGAAGGCCTACGAGCTGCCCGAGGCCAACCGCAACGCGCGCGGTCAGCACGTGGCGAACCTCCTGGCGTTCCAGCCGGAGGAGGAGATCGCCCAGGTCATCCAGATCAAGAACTACGAGGTCGCGCCGTACCTGGTGCTCGCCACCAAGAAGGGCCTGGTCAAGAAGTCGAAGCTGTCCGACTTCGACTCCAACCGGTCCGGCGGCCTGATCGGCATCAACCTGCGCGACGACGACGAGCTGGTCGGCGCGGTGCTGTGCTCGGCGGAGGACGACCTCCAGCTGATCTCGGCCGACGGCCAGTCCATCCGGTTCCACGCCAGCGACGAGGCGCTGCGCCCGATGGGGCGGGCCACCTCGGGCGTGCTGGGCATGCGGTTCAACACCGGTGACGAGCTGCTGTCGATGGGCGTCGTCCAAGAGGGTCTGTTTGTTTTGGTCGCGACCGATGGCGGGTACGCCAAGCGCACGCCGATCGAGGACTACCCCGTTCAGGGTCGTGGTGGCAAGGGTGTGCTCACCATCCAGCACGACCGCAGGCGTGGGAGGCTGGTCGGCGCGCTCATCGTCGACGTCGACGACGAGCTGTACGCGATCACCTCCTCGGGCGGGGTCATCAGGACCAGCGCCAAGGAGGTGCGCAAGGCAGGGCGGCAGACGAAGGGCGTCCGGTTGATGAACCTCGGTGAAGGGACCACGCTGATCGCGGTGGCGCGCAACGCGGACGAGCCCGCGGACGTCACCAGTGGTGAGGGCGGTCCGGTCGTCGACTCCGCCGACGGTGGTCCGGTCGTGGACGCCGCCGACAGCGGTTCGGTCGTCGACTCCACCGACGGTGACCAGGCCGTCGACCCGGTCGACAGCGGTGCGGTCGTGGACGCCGCCGACGGCGGTTCGACGGTCGACTCCGCCGACGGTGACCAGGCCGAGCCCGCCAACTAGCGCGAACGAGAGGTTGAGGGACTGCTCGTGACTCCACCGGAGAAGCAAGAGGACAAGACCGCGGTGATCACCCGGCCCGGCGCAGAGCCGAAGCAGGGTGCCGGCGCCACGCCTGCCGACGCCGGGAAGCCGGCGGTCGACGCCTCGGTGGCGTCCGAGCAGACCGAGGCGCCCGCCGGTGCCGCTGCGGCCGACAGCAAGACGGAGATCGTCGACCGGTCCGCGGTCGACGGCGACAGCCACCACGCCGCGGCGCCCCCGCCGTGGCAGCGGGTGACGAGCGACACGCAGTACGGCGAGGCGCAGCAGGTCGGCCCGGCCGACCTGGTGGCCCCGCCGGAGGAGGCGGTCGAGGCGGCGCAGCCCGCGTACCCGGCCAGCGACCCGGACACGGTGGCGGTGGCCCGACCGGTGCTGACCGGTTCGGGCGGGGCCGGTGGTCAGGGCGCCGGTTCGGCCCGCACGCAGGTCAACCTGGGTGGCGCGAACGGTCGTCCGGCGGCTGCCGCGCCGACCTCGCGCCGCCCTGGCCGTGGCCCGCGTCGGGCGAGCCTGCAGGTGAAGCGGGTCGACCCGTGGTCGGTGCTCAAGCTGGCCCTGGTGCTCAGCGTCGCGTTGTTCTTCGTGTGGCTCGTGGCGGTCGGCGTGCTGTACGGCGTGCTGAACGGCATGGGCGTGTGGGACAAGATCAACAACACCGCGAACGACCTGCTCCAGGGCAACGAGCCCAGCGGCGACCCGCTGATCAGCGCCGGTCGCGTGTTCGGCGTGGCGGCCATCGTGGGTGCGGTGAACATCGTGCTGTTCACCGCCCTGGCGACGGTCGGGTCGTTCGTCTACAACGTTTCCGCTGATCTTGCGGGGGGTCTGGAAGTGACCCTGTCCGAGCGGGAGTGATCTACGACCACCCGATTTGGGGCCGCGACGGCAGGTGCTGTAGTCTTGCCGTCGTTGCCCCGAGGGCCTATAGCTCAGACGGTTAGAGCGCTTCGCTGATAACGAAGAGGTCGGAGGTTCGAGTCCTCCTAGGCCCACCGGAAGTTCACAGGTGTTGCAGAGGGGAATCGCCGTGAAGAAGATCGTCGCACTTGTCGCTGTCGCTGGTGCGGTTCTGTTCTTCGTCAAGCGCAGCCGCTCGGCGAAGGCCGACGCGGACCTGTGGCGCGAGGCCACGGCTCCCACCAACTGACCCGCGCGGGCGGTTCGTCTGCCGCCCCCGTGAGGGGACGTAGCTCAATTGGCAGAGCACCGCCTTTGCAAGGCGGGGGTTAGGGGTTCGATTCCCCTCGTCTCCACGCTTCGATGGGCGAGGTGCGTTCGCGGAAACCGCGAGCCGCCTCGCCTTTTCGCATTTGTCGGGCTTGTCCGGCTTCGCCCCTCTCCGGGTGGCTTGGTCCCCGGAGCGTCGTAGGCGGCCCTCGCCCCGGATCGGTGCCTCGGGGGAGGTCTTCCGGACCCCGCAGCGCGGTTGGTGAATCGTTCCGGATCACTCTGGAGCCCGAAAGTTTCGTTTTTCGTGTTCTACTGGGTGGGCGGTCCTGCTGACGCAGGTCGTGTTCGCGGCAAGGCAACAGGTGAGGGCCCGCACCCAATGCCGCTGGGTGCGGGCCCTCGTCTTGCCCGCTGCTATGCGTTCACGAGCACCTGTTCCCGCTTGCGCGCGGCGATCACGTTGTCCAGGGCCCAGGCCCCGGGACCGATGAAGGCCAGCAGCAGGAACACCCACGCGTACACCGCGGCCAGCTCGCCCTTGTTCTGGATGGGCAGCAGCCCGGCGGGCTGGTGGACGGTGAAGTACGCGTAGGCCATCGCACCGGAGGAGATCAACGCGGCGATCCGGGTACCGAGGCCGATGACGATCAGCACGCCACCGACGAACTCGATCAATCCGGCCGGGCCGGACGGCCAGTCGGTGATCGACACAGTGCCCTTCGCGCCCAGCACGCCGAACAGCTTCTGTGCACCGTGGCACACGAAGAACAAGCCGACGACGATCCGGAATACAGCGATGGCGTGGTCTCGACCGCGGTCAAAGATGTTCATCTTGACTTTGTCCTCACATTGCAGGGGCGGCCGGCAGGGTAAGGACAACCTAACGGTGATGACGATGCGTGCCTAGGTGGTCACCGTGTCGATTGGCTGTCGGTCATCTGATTGACTGGCGGCCCTATGAACCGAGTGCTGCTCACCGCCCTGCCATCACTGCTGGTCCTCGGTGCGCTGGCCGCCTGCGGGGCCGGCGACCCCACGGTGTCGACCACCGGGATCACCACCAGCGCAGCGGCGAGGACTACGACCACGACGGCTCAGCCGGCCGGTCCGCCGCCTGCGCCGCAGCCCGTCAGCGACGGGCAGTGCCCCTACTTGGCCTCCTCTGTCGTGCAGGAGGCGAACGGGCAGCTGGTGCGGAAGGTTCGGCTGTCCGCAGACCAGCCCGACCCGGCCTGCTTCTTCTACGCCAACGCCACCGAGGTGCAGTTGTCGGTGTGGGTGTTCCGGGGCGAACCGGCGACCGCGAAGGCCGTGGTCGACCGAGCCGCGCCGGTCGCGGACTCCAACCCCGCCTCGGTGCCGGCCGGGTGGAAGGGCGGGTCGCTGACCACGGACGACGGCGCGGTGTACGCGGTCGCCAAGGACGGCATCGCGGTGGTCGTCACCAGCAACCAGAAGCAGACGGTCAAGGCGCGCACGGTCACCGAGGCCGTGGTCGAGAACCTGGGCCTCTAGGGGAGCGCACGACTTCGCGCCCGTCCCGTGGCGGGGCGGGCGCGAAGTGCTCCTGCGGTCAGCTGCGGCTGTGCTGGTCGGAAACCTGGCCGTTCCGGGCCGCGTTCGGTCGCACGGACTCGGCCGCGGCCGTGCCGGTGGTGTCGGTCTTGGTGGTGTCGGACGTGGGCTGCACGTCCTCCTCCTCCAAGTGCACCTCCTGCGGGCGCTTGGTCAGCGCGACGTAGCCCGCCACCGCGGCGGCGGCGAACACGCCCAGCACCCACGGCCAACGGCGCCGCTTCGGCTGGTTGGCCGAGGCCAGTTCCTTGCGGGCCTGCTTCGCGGCCTTGCGCACGTCCTTCGCCCGGACCTTCGCCTCCTTGCGCGCCCGCTCGGCGGCCTTGGCGACGTCCTTGCGGACGCCCGCGGCCCTCTTCGCGAGCTGCTTGCGACCACGCCTGGTGGACTTCTCGTACTGCTCGGCCATCTCCACCAGCGTGCCCGCCTTGTCGGCGACGACACTGCGGACGTAGTCCCTGGTCACGCCCCGCTCGGCGAGCTTGCCCTCGGCGCGTCCCGCGAGTTGAACAGCCGCGTCCGCGCCGACGTGACCAGCGCGGACGGCGCTGCGGCGTGCCGCCCGCACCGCCTTGCCGACCGACTCCCCGGCCCGGGTCATGGCGTCTACCTCATCCATATCGCGCTCCAGAAGCTGTCGGTCAGTCACGTCCAACCAATACCCATCGTGCCCCTTTCCCAACCACCGCGCGCGGTGATGGCACGATGGGTGGTGTGGCAGACAGCAACGAATCGTTCGTCGGGACCAAGGTGACGGCGACCCTGCACACCTCGCAGGGCGACATCCGCATCAACCTCTTCCCCGACCACGCTCCCAAGACGGTGGCCAACTTCGTCGGCCTGGCCGAGGGCACGAAGAGCTACACCGAGCCCAACGCGAAGGGTGACTCGTCCGGCCCGTTCTACGACGGTGCGATCTTCCACCGGGTGATCGCCGGCTTCATGCTCCAGGGCGGTGACCCCACCGGCACCGGCCGCGGCGGCCCCGGCTACAAGTTCGCCGACGAGTTCCACCCCGAGCTCCAGTTCAACAAGCCGTACCTGCTGGCGATGGCCAACGCCGGGCCCAACTCCAACGGCTCGCAGTTCTTCATCACGGTCGCGCCGACCACGTGGCTGAACTTCAAGCACACGATCTTCGGCGAGGTCGCGGACCAGGACTCGCGCAACGTCGTCGACGCCATCGGCGCCGCGCCGACCGGTGCCGGCGACCGCCCGGTCACCGACGTGGTGATCGAGAAAGTCTCGGTGGAGCGGGCCTGAGTGGCCGACTCACCGACCTCCCCGCCGCCCGGTGAGCCGATCGGGGCGCGGCCAGACCTGCCGGTCTGCGCGCGCCACCCCGACCGGGCCACCGGGCTGCGGTGCGTCCGCTGCGACCGGCCGGCGTGCCCGGAGTGCCTGCGCGAGGCGTCCGTCGGCTACCAGTGCGTCGACTGCGTGAACCAGGGCCGGGCCGCGGTGCGCCGGCCGCGCACGTTCGTCGGCGCGGAGCTCGCGCAGCGCATGGTGGTCACGCCGGTGCTGATCGCGGTGAACCTGCTGATGTACGTGATCACCGCGGCGCAGGCGGGCAGCGTGTCGCAGAACCAGGCGTCGCCGCTGTTCGTCGACTTCGTCATGTACACGCCGGCGGTGGCGGGCGCCGACCAGTGGTGGCGGCTGCTGACGTCGGGGTTCCTGCACTACGGACCCCTGCACCTGGCGTTGAACATGATCGCGCTGTACGTGCTCGGGCGTGACCTGGAACCGGTGTTCGGCAGGCTGCGGTTCTCCGCGGTGTACCTGGTGTCGCTGCTCGGCGGCAGCGTCGCTGTCTACCTGTTCGGCGGGATCGACACCGTGGTGGCCGGTGCGTCCGGCGCGGTGTACGGCCTGATGGGCGCGATGCTGGTGGCCGTGCTGCGGCTCAAGCTCAACCCCGGCCCGGCGCTGGGCGTGATCGCGCTGAACGTCGTGCTGAGCTTCACCCTGCCCGGCATCTCGCTGCTCGGGCACCTCGGCGGGCTGGTGGTCGGCGCGGCCCTGACGGCCGGGCTCGTCTACGCGCCGGCGGACAAGCGGAACACCTGGCAGGCGGCGGCCGTGGCGGCCGCGGTCGTGCTGCTGGTCGTGATGGCGGTCGTGCGGACCGGGCAGCTGGTCTGACCGCGCGGCCGCCCGGCGTCGGCCTCCGGCGGGCTCGTCAGGGACGCAGGGCGTGCAGGACGTCGGCCACGTCCCGCGGGTCGGTGCCCAGGTCCATGGGGGTGAAGACGAACAGCTGCTCGTCCTCGCCGCGCCGCCAGTCGAGCTCCAGCGTGGCCGTCTCGCGGCCCAGCCTGCGGGTCCGGGTGAGGCGCACGCTCACCTCGTGCCACGGCAGCTGCCGCGCCCCCGACAGGGTGCGCACGGTGAGGCCTGAGTCGTCCACCAGCAGCCTGGGGCGCACGAAGGTGCCGTAAGCGCCCAGCGCGAGCAGCACGAGCGTGGCGAGGCCGAGGAAGATCCGGCTCGTCGCCTCCGAGCTGAAGATCGTGACCAGCAGGAACACGGCCGACAGGCCCCAGGCGAGGCCGACCATGCCGGGTTGCGGGGACCAGGTGCGCGGTGGGTTCACGCTTCCGAGTTTGCCGCACTTGTGGACAACTGGAGCCCCGGACCGGGCCTTGTGCAAATTGGCGCAAAGTTGTCCACAGGAGTTGTCCCCATTGGGGATGACTTACACCTGTGTGCTTCGGTGACGGTCCGGTGAACCCGGTGAACTACCGGGTAACGCGGAACGACCCGGACGTGGTGCACGTCCGGGTCGTCGGCCACTTGGCGTAGCGCGTGGTCAGCGCCACTTCATGGTCATCAGCAAACCGATGATCATCAGGGCGAACCCGATGCCGAAGTTCCAGGACCCGAGGTCCATCATGACCGGGACCTTGTCGCCCGCGATGTAGTTGACCACCAGCCACGCCAGCCCCAACACCATCATGCCGAGCATCACGGCGATGTAGACGGGGTGCGACGGCCCCGCTGCCTTGACCTTCACCGGGGTGCGGCGATCGGCAGGTGCCGTGTAGGCGGCCTTCTTGCGGACCTTGGACTTGGGCATGCTGTCCTCGCCTGACGGGTGGATAGGCCTCCAGTGGCCGTGAGTTCACGTCCACTGCTGGATGAACACGTTAACGTAACCGAGCAGGTCCCTGAAGCACCGTGTAGTTCTGGAACGTTCGGCTTGGGAGGTTTTCCGGTGAGCTACGACCCGCCTCCGCCGCAAGGCGGCCC